>JBASCV010000079.1:0-8500 GCA_049651825.1 Bacteroidia bacterium | reverse complement strand
TTTCTTAATATTATCTTCATTTGCAAGGTTATAAAGCCAAAGATGATATAGAAAAAGAACAAATATTTTTCGATTGGGTTTTTGCTTGATATAATTTTCAATATCACTTTTATCAATTTTGGTATCTTTATCTACTATGTAATTTCTATCCAATAAAAACTCACCATCACGCAGCTTACGTGATGGATTACAAGAGGTGAGAAAAAACGCAATTATAGCAGAAAAAAAAAGTAAGTAAAATAGATGTTTGTTTTTCACGCTACAAAGTTTTAAAATAGTGTTAAACACGAAGTTGCTAATTTACTACATTTGTTGGAAATAAATTTACTATTAAAATGTTATCAAAACGTCAACTTCAATTTGTAAATTCTCTAAAACAAAAAAAAAACAGAGAAGAAAATCAGCTATTTGTTGCTGAGGGTGGTAAATTGGTACATGATTTATTAAATTCTGATATAGAAGTTACCCATTTATTTGCTACCGAATCGTTTTTTAATACGAATACAATTGGTGGCGGTATTGAAATTACAAAGATTACCCAAAGCGAATTGGAACGGTTATCATCATTGGTTACACCTAACGAAGTTATTGCAATATGTAAAATACCTTCCCACCAATTAGAGATTGACACCTTGAGTGAAAAATTAGTGTTGGTACTAGACGATATTCGCGACCCAGGAAATATGGGAACCATTATTAGAATAGCCGATTGGTATGGTATTGAAACAATTATTTGTAGTACCAATTCAGCTGATATTTATAACTCCAAAGTAGTTCAATCAACAATGGGATCGATAGCACGCATACATGTGCATTATATTGATTTAGATTCTTTTTTTAAAACCATTAAAAATAAAAATTGGGGCACACAAACACCTATTTATGGAGCATTGCTCGAAGGCGAAAATATCTATAACTCAAAATTATCGCAAAGCGGTTTTATTGTTATTGGTAATGAATCAAAAGGTATTTCAGATAAAATTGTAGCGCATATTACCAATAAAATAAAGATTCCTTCTTTTTCTCATTTTACCCCATCCAAAGGCGAAGCCGAATCGTTAAATGCAGCAATTGCTACAGCTATTATTTGCTCTGAATTTAGGAGAAGATAGTTAAAGGGAAACAAATACAAGAGCAACCAAACATGCAATTTGTTTTGTATCTTTGTACATAATATAAAAAAACATGAAATCAGTATTAAATACTATAGAAGAAGCTATTGCAGACCTAAAAGCAGGTAAAGTAATTATTGTTGTTGATGACGAAGATCGTGAAAACGAAGGAGACTTTATTACTGCAGCAGCCAATGTTACTCCAGAAGTTGTTAATTTCATGGCAACTCATGGCAGAGGACTTATTTGTGCCGCAATAACAGAAGAACGTTGTGCTGAATTGGGATTAGAAATGATGGTTACCAATAATACCTCACAAAACACAACTGCATTTACTGTTTCTATTGACTTACTGGGATATGGATGTACTACAGGTATCTCAGCTAGCGATCGTTCAAAAACCATACAAGCGCTTATAAACCCAACTATTAAACCCGAAGAATTTGGTAAACCAGGGCATATATTTCCTCTAAAAGCAAAAAATGGCGGTGTATTAAGAAGAGCAGGACATACAGAAGCTACAATCGATTTGGCTCGTATAGCAGGTTTTGAACCTGCAGGCGCCCTCGTTGAAATAATGAATGAAGACGGTTCAATGGCTCGCCTACCCGAACTTCTGGACATTGCTAAAAAATTTAATTTGAAAATTATTTCCATCGAAGACTTGATTGCTTACAGAATTAAAAATGAAAGTATTATTGTTAAAGATGTACAGGTTAAAATGCCTACAAAATGGGGCGACTTTGAATTGATAGCCTATCGTCAAACTACCAATGATCAAGAACACTTGGTCCTTATGAAAGGAACTTGGTCAAAAGATGAACCTATTTTAGTTCGCATGCACTCTTCATGCTTAACAGGCGATGTATTTGGCTCTTGCCGTTGTGACTGTGGACCACAACTACAAAAAGCAATGGAAATGATTGAGAAAGAGGGAAAAGGGGTTATTGTATATATGAATCAAGAAGGAAGAGGCATAGGGTTGTTAAATAAATTAAAAGCTTATAAATTACAAGAAGAAGGACGCGACACAGTAGAAGCAAACTTGGAGTTAGGCTTTAATTCTGATGAAAGAGATTACGGGGTTGGAGCACAAATATTAAGAGACCTAGGTGTAACAAAAATTAAACTGATGAGCAACAACCCTAAAAAACGTGCAGGTTTAATTGGATATGGATTAGAAATAATTGAAAATGTAGCAATTGAAATAGAGTCGAATGAACATAACAAATTTTATTTGCAAACAAAAAGAGATAAAATGGGGCATTCGCTAAAAATAGACAAATAATATTTTACTGACCTGTTGGCTATTTCTCTGGCTCAATAATTATTGTTGTGTTAGGAATTTCTTTTGTATTTTCTTTCCTCTTCCTTCTAAACACTCCGTTCCAATATTTAGTAACAAGTTCGCCAATACTATTAAATTCTTCCCTATAAAAAACACCAACACCTTGCGTATAAGGTCCTGTAGAAAATGATAGGTTATTATCATTAGCTCTGTTAAATGCCTTTACTCTAAATTTGCCATCATCGGTTAACTTGTACTCTACATTTACATCGCCCACAATACTATTTGCATTTTGCGTGTTTGTTGTGTTGCGTCCAACGTTACCATCAATAGTTAATTTATCGTTAAAAAGCTGTGTCGACAAAGCTACCTCAAGTTCATCTTTACTTATCTCGTCTCCAGGCCTATAGTTAATACCTACATCAAAATCATTACTTATTTTACTAAGCATATTGCTTAATTGATTCGACAAAAGCTCGCTTGTATTTGCACCCGCAGCTGAACCAACAGTTGTTCCCGAGCCGGTATTTGTGAGTTGATAAGGAGTCACAAAACTATTCAATACCAATAGTGAAAACACTTGCCTATTCATTTCTGCATCATTATTAATATAACTCATCACCTGTTGCCTAACCGAAGCGTCAACAGTTGGAATACCTATATCAAAATTTATTTCAGGAGAAAGTAAGTCGTTTGTCATTGCCAACTTTAAATCAATTGGATAACGTACTTTATACAAACTATTTGTTGAATCTATTTCAGAAAAAAATGGCTTTAATGAAGCACGAGCTTTGTATATTGCATTTAAATTTATATCTGCCTTGTAAGGAATTCCACTCCATTTTATAGAACCACCTTTCTCAAGATCAAAGCGCTTGTTAATTATATTTTCAAGCGTAAACAAATAATCACCTTCCTCAACAATATAATCACCAAACATTTTAAAATCACCCTTTGAATTTATTTCTAGTTTAATATTACCATTTCCTCTACTTCTTATCACATCACCAACTTTCTGATCAAAAATAAGCTGAACTTCTGCATCAGGCGTTACATTTAAATCAAAATCAAGAGTAAGACCACCTAATTTTATTTTATAATCATTTTTAATTTTTACAACACTATCCTTTTTTATAAAAGTAATAAAATTATTTTCGCTTACTTCCTCTGTACCAGATAGTGGTATAAAGAATTTTGTTAATTCTGTTTTAGATAGTAAATTAACTTTATCACCTTTGAAATTAGATGCAATACTTTCCGTTTTAACATCTGCTTCTATTAAAATATTATCGGTATAGCCCGAAAAGTTTACAACTCCCGTTACATAGGCTTTTCCATAGTATGGATTATTATTTGTTTCTGTGGTATTTAAACACATAAATTTCTCAGGTAGCACATCAAAATCTAATTGAAAATTTTTGAAATTATTGTGATACACTTTCCCATTTACTGTGGCTTTATTATGGTTTATATCATACAAAACAAGATTCTGGGTGCCAAATGAGTTACTATCAATAACAATATCATCTGAAAAATTATACGTAGTATTCAAATAATCCAACGTTACTTTTTTTGCGTTAACATGTATGAGTCCAAACAATTTAGGTTCCTGAACACTACCTTTTACTTCAAGATTTCCTGAAAAAAAACCTTTAAAGTTTGAGCAATAATCTTTCAAAAATGGTTCAAACATTTGTAGTTTCATAGCTTCCATGTTTAATTTCAAATCAATGTTATTATCTGTTTTTTTAGGATAATAATATCCTGAAAAAAGAATATTAGGAACAATTCCTGATGAAAACAGTCCATTAACAGAAAGTGCTTCTTTTGAATTATCCCAAACGGTTGTGATATTGCCATCCCCAAAATCATTTTCATTAACAAAAAACGAAGTAAAATTATTATTACTTGTAAGTAATAAATTATTATAAACATCAGTTACTTTAGATTCTCCATTTACTATCCCTTTCAATGAAACGCCATTAGGAACAGTTATTTTATTAAAGTTTGAAAGATTAAAGTTAGTAAGCTTTAACTTCAACTCATCTGTTTTATTTTCAGAAACAATTCCATTAAATAAAACAGATTGATTTTCATGCTCTACAAGTAAATGCTGGAGTTCAATATGAGTAGAATCTATTATTATTGTATTATCTTTATTGATGCTCCATAATGAATCAGTAATAAAAAATTGCGAAGGATGGATTTTTATTTCAATTTTTTTTCCATATGCAAAATGGATAGTTGATTTTAAATCGCCTGAATTTTTTTCGTACGCTCTATTATTCCATGCAACTTCGAGATCAACACTATCTGCAACAGTACTGCTTATAACATTAAAATCAGTTAGCCACTCGTCTTTACTTATATAAAAACGACTACTAGCAACATCAAACATCAAGTCCTGACCAGTAACAGCACTAATATTACAAGTTGCTAAAGAAAAACTTCCATACGCTATTTTACTTGAATTACCACTTATACTAAACTGATTTGTATTGGAATCAAATTTCCCTTTAAATGTTGTTTTTGGTGCAACAGATAGCTTAGGAATAAATAGTCTAGTAATAGCATCCGTTTTTTTAAACATTATATTATACTCAAATTGCTGCGAAACCTTTAATTTTTCAGACGATTTATCAAAATAAGAAGGAAGGTATAAGCTAAGTAAGTTTTTAATAGACTTAGGCAATTCAAGAATTTTAAAATCACCTTCAACCAAAGCATCAACAAAATCAGAATAAATAGTAATTGATTTTTTATTACTATTTATTGAAGATGAAAGATTAAATGTGCTGATTTTATATACATCTTTGTCTTGCTTAAGTATAGTATTATCAAGGTTAATATTACCAATTAAATTATCTATATTATTTCCTATCACATTAATGATAATCTGTGTTGACAAAATGCTTCTTTGCGTAGAGTTTAAAAAATGAAGTGCGCCCAAGTCTGCCCTATTCAAAGTAGATATAAAATCTAGCTTGGGCAAATCGCCTGTAAAATCAACATTACCGTTAAAATCGAAATCTATATTTTCATCTTGCACATTTAATTTCCCTTTAAATATTTGTTTAGCTATATCTCCTTCAACAACTATATTTTTGTAAGTATAATTGTTAAATTCCAAACTATTTATTGTACCATCTAAGTTTGCAACAAGATCTTCTACACTCAAACCTCTTCCATCTATGGTTATATCAACAGATGCATTTCCAAGTTTAGGAACATCAAAAAACAATCCAAAATTAAACCCCGATGATTTTAATTTTCCTTTATAAAACTCTTCCTTCTTTTTATAATCATGTTGAACCGACAAATCGGTATATAAATCACCAAGCGATGAAGAAAAATTACCATACGCATAAAAATCATTATACAAGCCGGTAAAAGTTCCTTTAAAAGTCATATTACCTAACTTTTTAATATTATCAGGCACATCAAGTGTTTGGTTTTTATCAAAAGGTGGTATCGCTAGTTGTTTTAAATCATAGTAATTGCTTGCCAATTGTTCAACATTTAAATAAATAAGTGTTTCTTCTATATTAGGTAGACCAGTAAGTTTTATATCTCCTTTAAATTGAGTTGTGGTATTCAACAATTTAATATTCATTTTTTTACCACGTATATTATTTATTTTACCATTTATCTGACCCGACAATAGTACTTTTCGATACATTCCTTTGATGTCTGGTGCAAAGTAAGCGATATCATCCATTTCAACTATCGAATTATTGAAACTAGCTTTTATTGTTACTTTATCAATAAAATCATTAAAATCATTGTAATTTGAATATAAAAATTTAAGATTGGTAATTATTTTACTTTCGGATGTTTCAAGAGTCATTTTATCAAAAGTTAAATCAACAGGACTGATTCGAAATTTACTATTTAACTTTTTCACTTTAAATCCGCTATGTTCATTTGCAGATAAGTTTTCAATAAATGCAAAAATAGTATCGTTCACAATTTTAACATTATTAATAACACTACTAATTTTTTGCACATGTATGTTATCATAATTCATTCCCTTTGTTATTGTTTGAGATGAATGATTTTGATATTTAAAATCAACATCATTTAATACAACGTGTTGAAATTGTATATCCCAAACAACTGCACTATCGTTTTGTGTCGTATCTGCTGATTTAAAAAGATTGAGTATAAATTGTAAATTTAAATCATCTTCTCCATCATACTTAACAATTGAAGCTTTTGAACCACTTAAATTGATAGACGAAACTGACAACATGTGTTTTTCAAAATCAACTTTATTTATGTCAAGTTTTAATTTTTTTGCATATAACAATGTATCTTTATGTAAATCCTCAATATAAACATCTTCTAAAATTATTTTTTTAAAAAATTCAATATCAACGCTTCCTATTTCAACTTTTGTATGAAGCTTTTCCGACAAAAATGCAGCACCTCTTTTTGCTAAAAACACTTGCGTTTGTTTCCATTGAATTAGCAAAAAACAGATAATTACAATAAAAATTACTGTAGCGATTAATCTAAATAATATGTTGGAAATTTTTTTAATACCTTTGAAAAATTAAAGACTATATACTAATCTACGAATTTACGAAACGTTAATCAATATTAATAACACACTAGTTATAAAATAATTACGAGTTGTTTATTTTTATCTTTACTTATTAATTTAAGCTATAATACCAAACATGGATAAACCAATCATAATTCTTGCCATTGAATCATCTTGTGACGATACAGCTGCAGCTGTTTTAAAAGACGGCAAAATACTTGCCAATATTGTATCGTCCCAAAATGTACATAAGTTATATGGCGGAGTTGTACCAGAATTGGCTTCAAGAGCACATCAACAAAATATTATTCCTGTTGTAGATTTAGCACTAAAAACAGCCAATGTAGATAAAAAAGAGCTAAGTGCAGTTGCTTTTACCAGAGGGCCTGGATTAATGGGGTCGTTACTCGTGGGCACCTCCTTTGCAAAAGCATTTGCTTTGGGTTTAAACATTCCTTTAATTGAAGTAAATCATATGCAAGGTCATATTCTTGCTCACTTTATTGAATCTGTTACTGATAACGAAAACAATCCAATAAAAAAACCACAATTTCCATTTATTTGTCTCACTGTATCAGGTGGACATACCCAAATTGTATTGGTAACAGATTTTTTTGAGATGAAAATACTTGGCGAAACAATAGACGATGCGGCTGGCGAAGCCTTTGACAAAGCAGCTAAAATAATGGGACTCCCCTATCCTGGCGGTCCACTTATTGATAAATATGCTAAAGAAGGAAATCCAAATGCATATAAATTTTCTAAACCTAACATTCCAAATTTCAACTATAGTTTTAGTGGTTTAAAAACAGGATTTATGAATTTCATAAACAATGAAACAGCCAAAAACCCTCATTTTGTTGAAGAAAACAAAAACGATATTTGTGCATCAATACAGCACACTATTATTGATATACTGTTAAATAAACTAGAAAAGGTTGCCCAAGAATATAATATTAAACAAATTGCGATAGCTGGTGGTGTTTCTGCAAATTCCGGATTACGCAATGCCCTTAGTCAACGAGTAAACACATTAAACTGGGAGGTATATATACCTAAATTTGAATATTGTACCGATAACGCTGCTATGATTGGCATAACAGGCTACTACAAATATTTGAAACAAGAATATACCTCTCAACGTATAACACCAATGGCAAGGTATGTATTAGATTAATTATGACTAAACGGACAATTGTATTGTTGTTTACTTTTTTATTTCCCATCCAATTCATTTTGGCAGTCGGAGATACAATTCGCTTTTCCAATAATAAAAAACCTTTTAACCCTTATTATTTACAACCAATATTATTAAAAACAAATCCACTAACACCTCTCTGGGGACCAATTCCTTACACAGGTGAGTATCGGCTACATGCAGAAATTACAAACACACCAAAACAATCAACAATTCTAGGTATATCCTATTTGGGTAAGAGTTTAATGTGGGGATTGATTGAAAAATCGGCATCTATTCCTTCTCATGTAACCCTCCCTATTTTCGGACTGTGATTTTCTTTACAAATTAAAAACATTTTTGTTATTGTTGTTTTT
>JBASCV010000078.1:0-4475 GCA_049651825.1 Bacteroidia bacterium | reverse complement strand
ATATAGGGCACAAGTGGCCGAAGCGGCAGTAAAATCAGGGGCTCATATTATTAATGATATTTCGGGTGGAACAATGGATGTAGATATGTTTAACACCATAGCTCGTTTAAAAGTACCCTATGTTTTAATGCATATACAGGGTACTCCTCAAACCATGCAGCAAAACCCCGTTTACAACAATGTAACACATGATATTTTAGCGTTTTTTAACAAAAAGTTAAATGAATTAAATGCACTGGGGATATCAAAAATTATTATCGACCCTGGCTTCGGGTTTGGTAAAACAATTGCTCATAATTATCAATTAATGAATGATTTGAACCAATTTGTGGCTTGCGGTTTACCTGTTTTGGTAGGTGTATCGCGTAAATCAATGATTTATAAAGTACTCAATAACACCCCAGAAAATGCACTAAATGGCACTACCGTGCTCAATACCATTGCTTTACAAAAAGGTGCTAAAATTGTAAGAGTACACGATGTAAAGGAGGCTAAAGAAGTAGTAGAGTTGCTTAATTGTTTTAGCAGATAAAAATAAATTTTAAGCGTACAAAATGAAAAGGCTTTTTACATTTTTAATTGTTTTTTATACGGTATCATTTTTAATGTATAGCGCACAAGCATATTCAACAAACAGTAGCATCGACTCTCTTTATAATTGCATAAAAAACGAAAAAATAGACACTGTTAAAATAAATCATTTAAACAAACTATCGCTAGAATATAGAAAGTTGAAAAATTATCAAACCTCCATTATGCAGGCTAAGGAGGCATTAATGCTTTCGCAAAAAATAAATTTTCAAAAAGGAGTCTTATCTGCCTACAACACCATGGGAAAAGTGTATTCCGACCAAGGTAATTATACCGAAGCATTAAAAAATTTGCTCGCTTCATTAAAAATAAAAAAAGATATTAATGATAAACAAGGCATTGCTGAATTATACTTTAATATAGGAATTAACTATTACTACCAAGGCAATTACTTAGAGGCTTTAAAAAATCAAAAAATGGCGTTGGATATGTTTACAGAAATAAACAGTACAAAAGCCCTTCATTCTTATAATAACATTGGGCTTAATTATTACAACTTAGGCAATTATTCCGAAGCATTACAAAATCACTTCGCTGCCTTAAAATTAAGCGAAAAAGCAAACGACAAAAAGTCTATTGCCGATTCGTACGACCATATTGGAATTGTTTATTATTCACAAAATAATTACGCTGAGGCATTAAACTATTTTTTAATGGCCTTAAAGCTTCGCGAACAGTTGCAGGATAAAGAGGCTGTTACTTATTCTCATATTAATATAGGCAGTATTTATTACAATCAGGGGAACTATCCCGAAGCGCTAAAAAATGCTCTAATTGCATTAAAAGGTTTAGAAGCCACAGCTTATAACCCAAGTATAGCCCGGCAACATAACAATATAGCTACAATTTATTATGATCAAGGTGATTACAACAATGCACTTAAAAGTCTTGCAGCTGCTATAGAATTATTTGAAAAAATGGGTGATAAACAAGGCTTAGCAAGCGCTTTTATTAATATATCTAAAGTGTACATAAAATTGAAAAAATATATATTGGCAGAAGATTATTTAAATAAGGCTTTAAGCCTAAGTATTCAAACTGGAAGTAAAAATGATATCAAAGAAAGTTATCAATATATGTCGGTGTTGGATAGTGTTCAAGGTAAGTGGAAACAAGCTTATCAACATCATCAATTATTTGCTATATACAGAGATAGTATTAATAATGTTGAAACAGCAAAACAAACGGTTAAAACAGCAATGGCTTATGAGTTTGAAAAAAAAGAACATATAACAAAAGTTATTCATGAAAAAGAAAAACAAATAGCTAATTATCAAAAATACGCTCTAATAGCATTTATAATTGTGGTGTGTTTATTCGCATTTTTTTTAATAAACCGACAGCAAATGAAAATAACAGAACAAAAGCGCATTTATCAAATAAAACAACAACTTACTCAGTCCGAATTGCATCTTAAGGATTTGGAAACGAGGCAATTAAAGTCTGTGTTAGATATCAACCAAGAAAAATTAAACAATTATACAAATCTTATCAAGGAAAAAACACGCATCATAAGTTCATTGGAAGAAAAATTTGAAACCATTAAACATCAAAACTCAATAGAACCAACCGCACAACAATTATTAGCCATTATTAAGGAAAATACCCCTCCAAATGAATACTGGGATGAGTTTATTAGTAACTTTAATTTAGTAAACAAAGATTTTTTTAATAAACTAAAAAGTGTATTTCCCGATATTACCAGAACAGAACTGAATTATTGTGCATTAATAAAGTGTAATTTGAGTAACAAAGAAATTGCAAACATTTTAAATATTACTCCCGACTCGGCAAAAAGAGCCAGAAATCGTTTGAAAAAGAAATTGAATCTGAATGCCGATGAAAGTTTAACTCACTACATAACTTCCCTTTAAACAGATTTTTATTTTATTCATTAATTTTTACCTGTACATCATCCTTTCATTTTCGTTTTTTATTTATTTAGTTGTATTTTTTTAAGTTGTTGATTATTAATAGCTTATTTAGGCGTCCCCCATTTGTCCCCCATTCAAATTTCGGCTTTTCAAATTTCGCTATTATGTTTGTAAATGAATACATATCAAAGTGTTGTACTGATATTGTTTCGGTAGATTTTTGCTTATTGGCAATAATTTTGCTATCAGTTTGCTGCATTTTAGTGTCTGTTATGATGGCTAAGTTTTTGATAGTCAATGCTTTGTGGAGTGTCTTTTTTATAAGAGTAAGGATGTTTATATTTTTGGTGAACAATGCGAGTGTTAATTTTTTACTGAACTTGAAAAGTAATGATTTACACATCATGAAGCTACTTTAGCTAGTTTTAAAATTAATCAATTCGTTATTGGCCGTTTTTCAATTTTAATGTCCAACTCTTTAGCGTTTTTAATTTATTAACAAATACCCTAATTGTGGTATAAATTATTATTTTTACTTTTTGCTAAAACCTATTAAATAAATAAAAATAGTCGACCAATATTTATTTAGCTTCTTTTAATTTAAAATTATTAAAAATGAGTTCACAAAATTTACATTCTGAAAATAATGTATGCAAGCATAATGTCTTTTCCTACAAAACAATAGGTGTGCATACGTTTATTGTAGCAATCTTTATTTGGTTCAATACAAATAAAACGCTTGCTCAGGTAAGCTTTGTCAATCAGGGCTTAATTACCAATAACAATAATATGTTTGTTATTAATGGTGATGTAACACATAAACTAGAAGGGACCATTACTAACGAAGGGCATTTTTATGTGCGAGGTAATTGGACAAACGATAACACCTCTAGTACCATATTTGCTTCAGGAACTCAAGGCTGGGTGCATTTAGATGCAGCTAGTCAAGCAACACAAACAATTGGTGGTAACTTGCTTACACACTTTAATAAGCTTGAGCTTTCGGGTAATGCAAATAAACAGTTAAATGCTGTTGATGTTGAAATTGAAGATAGCTTAGCATTAAATGATAAAGAATTTTTGGCTGGTGATAATACTGTTTTTGTTCAATCGCCATCTACAACTGTAATTACCCGAACCAGTGGTTTTGTTAGTAACACAAATGATGGTGGCTTATCAAGAAATACAAATGCTTCACAAACCTATGCGTTTCCTGTTGGCTCAAGCGTAGGTACGCAACGTTTTCGTCCAGTTGAAATAACACCAACAACAAGTACTACATATAAAGTGCGTATGGCTAATGTTGATGCTACAACCGAAGGCTTCAATATTGCAAGTAAAGAAGCTACAATAGGCTTAAACAATCCTAATTTTTATCATCGTATAAGTAGTGCCGCACCTTACGCAGCGGCCGATGTAACTTTATATTACGATCCCATTACAGATGGTGAATATGATATAATGGCACAGTGGGAAAATCTCTGGAAAAATTTAGGACAGGTTGCTACAACAACTAATTACAATATGAATGGTGTTATAAAAATGGCACATGCCGATTTTTCAAACACACCGTTTATATTATCTGAGTCGGCACCAGGAATTTTTGTTGCAAACGTTTTTTCACCTAATGGCGATGGTAGTAATGATGTATTGCATGTATTGGGCAACGGAATTGATGAATTGTCGTTTACCATATACAGTCGTTGGGGCGAAAAAGTATTTGAAACAACCGATGTAAATACAGGTTGGGATGGTACATTCAAAGGAGAACCTATGAATGTAGGTGTATTTGTTTATTTCATTAAAGGTAAGTTTAAAAATGGCGAAACCATTGATAAAAATGGTAATATAACCTTACTGAGATAAATAGCTTACAACTTATATAGTTAAACATTACAATCGATAAATTATAAAGTATAGATATGAAAATAAAATATTACTACAGCATCCTCATTGTTTTTGCATCAATTGTTGCAACTAAAACTTTTGCTCAGGATATTCATTTCTCGC
>JBASCV010000077.1:0-1912 GCA_049651825.1 Bacteroidia bacterium | reverse complement strand
TTTCTTAGCCGGTTTAACCGATTTAGATGTAGCTGGCTTTGCCGCTTTTTTTACGGCTTTTACAGGCTTCGCTTTTTTAGAAGCAGGTGCTTTTTTAGCTGATTTTGCACTCGCTTTTTCCTTCTTGATTTTAGCTTGTTTTTTTGTCATGGCGTATATTAATTCAACAAATTGTTGCAATATATAAAAAAAAATAATTTGAAAACTACTTGTTACTGTTAAAAATAGTGAAAATTCTGAAGCATTTACAAGTGTTTGATTATCATATTATTACATCTCTAGAAAATACATAAAAAAAATGAACTATTTTTCATACACAGAATAAATTATTGCACTTGATTTGGGAATAAAATTTTAAATAGTATATTTGCGCCCTCTAAAACCAAAATGGCGAGGTAGCTCAGATGGTTAGAGCGCAGGATTCATAACCCTGAGGTCTCGGGTTCAACTCCCGATCTCGCTACACGGAAAAGCCCCTTCAATAGGGGCTTTTTTATTTTTTATGGATTACGGTATTTATATTTTATTTTCGGAAAAGTACAACAGGATATATATTGGAAACACGCAAGCAATTATTGAGCGTTTTTATTCGCACAATTTGTTTGCAAAAAAGGGATATACAAACGTTATTTTAAAATAATCCTAAAAAATAATCAGCCGAAATCTGATTCCACTCTTGTGGAAAATATAACAAAAAAGCCAACAACATTAAACGTGGAGAAACCAGTTGCATATCCCACATTGGTTTAATTAACGAAAAAGCACCAACAACTAGTATTAGATTAATACCTAACAAATACAAAGCATATTGTGTAAACAAACCTACAATCAATAGTAATCCGCAAATTAATTCAGTATATGAATTGTAATAGGTTGATATACTTAGGATTGCGTTAGGCATTTTGACCTTACCCAATTCTGTTCTATAAAAACTAATTACATTGTTTACCTTAATTTTAAATACTTTGTCGTATCCCTGAAAAAAGAATAGTAAACCTAATATTACACGTAGTAAAAATATCAATACGTTTTGATTGTTGATTTCTATCATAGGAATTATTTTTTATTTTTCTTTTTTATTTCTTCAATAATTTGTTCGTCAGTTTTACCTAAATTTTCAATTGCTGCTTTGGCATCTTTTGCATAGTTAGAGTCAGGGAATTTTTTGATTACTTCTTTATAAACCACTTTAGCTGCAACATCGTCATTTAAAAAGTTATCTAACAAAAAGGCTTTTAAATAAAGTGATTCTTTATAATGTTTATAGTCAGGATAATTCATCAAAATGTTTTCATAGCAATCTAATGCACGTTTATATTTTTTTGCTGCAGTAGCTACTTCGCCCGCTTTAAATAAATATTCTGGAGCTAGCGTATCTTCTGGAAAATATAATGCAAATTCGGTATACAACGTAATAGCGTTATTTGCAATTGTATTATCTATTTCAACCGCCTTGTGCATTTCGGTTTCAAACTCTTTTACTTTTAAAATATATTCTTCTTTGGGAGGAAGTGCTTTTTTAGGTTCCTCTTGTTTAGGATTGCTACATGATGCTAAAAGCAAAACAGTAGTATATAAAAAGAGATGTTTGAAGCGTTTCATTTTTATAGTTTTTAGTTTTATTTATTTGTTTGGAAATCGCATTTTATAACCAATAGAAACTTTTCCTTTTGAAATATCATTTAGTTTGCCTTGCAATAATCGTCTGCGCAAAGGACTTACCCTATCAGTAAATAATTTACCTTCAATGTGGTCGTATTCATGCTGAATTACTCTAGCAATAAGGCCTTCATAGGTTTCGTCATAATACTTAAAGTTTTCATCGTAATACTGAATGTGTACTTTAGGTTTACGCATTACATCTTCGCGAATTTTAGGAATACTAAGACACCCTTCATTAAAAGCCCACTCC
>JBASCV010000076.1:0-19508 GCA_049651825.1 Bacteroidia bacterium | reverse complement strand
ATTTCTACTGGAAAAAAAAGCAATATCCACAGAATCGGGATAAAGGGTATCAGATCGATAAATAAGTGGCACTTCAAAAAATTCAAACATTGGAGTAGCATTAATTTCAGTAGCGCCCAGTGCAATTGTATCTACTGAAAAACCATTCCATTTTTTTAAAACAACAAATGCATAGGCCACATCATTTCCAATGGGATGGTATTTTGAATAAAACTGTAATTTTTCGGGACGTCCAGTGTAGGAAAAACCTGGTTTAAAGCCAATTGGTGAAACTGTTATTTTTCCTTTAAATACAACCCCAAAAGTATCTGCAATACCTCCTGGTGCCGGATTATTAACCACATGAATTGTTTGAATTTTTAAGCCATAAAAGCCCGAATATTTATCTATACCAAAAGATTTAAAAGCAGAGAGAGGATTGGGCGGTGTAGTTAACGATAACACATTCATAGTTTGCCAATCTAAAGGTGCTTCATAACCAAACTCCGTTATCCAATTTTCAAAGCCTCCATTTGGCTGAGCATTTATTCTGTTGAACAGAATAAGGCAAAATAATATGAAGACACTAAGCTTTTTCATTTTTATTTGTTTTAACTATTAGCAGTTATTGCCCAAAAACCCAAAAATCAGAAAGGGCTGTACCGCCATTGTTTCCTTGACTACCCGTGCCAATATAAGCGTTGTTACCAATAGTAAATGCCGCAGAATAGGCACGAGGGCTTCCAGCAAAATCAACTCTTTGCACCCAAGTGTTGGTTAAAGGATTGTATTCATAAAAGTCGTTGAAACTTGTTTCGCCACTTGACCCACAAGCAACATATCCTTTACCGCCAATTGAAAAGGAAACAGACGCAAATCTGGGCGTTCCCGGAAAATTTGCTTTACTGGCCCAAGCATCTATACTTGGATCATATTCCCAAAAATCGTTTTGTGCGATACCATTTTCGCCACTCGCGCCCAAACCAACGTAGCCTTTATTCCCAATTGAAAAGGCAACTGCACCCTGCCGAGAAACTACCGAATCTCGTGGTGTCCACGAATCATTTTGAGGGTCATACTCCCAAAAATCTTTTGGAAATGTAAAGCTCTCATCTCTTCCAGAGCCGACATAACCTTTGCTTTGAGTAGCAAAAGCAAATGCAAACTCTCTGCCCTCGATAAAATCGGCCTTTCTTGTCCAAAAATTACTTTGTGGATTATACTCCCAAAAATCTTTGTAATAAATAATCGTATTATAACCCAAACCAACGTAACCTAGTCCACCGATAGTAAAAGCGATGGCATCAAATCGCTCTCCACCAGGCAAATTTGATTTCTGGGTCCAACTGTTTGATTGAGGATCAAACTCCCATAAATCTGCATATTTAACACCATTCCTATCAGCACCAGTAGCTATATAACCTTTATTAGCAATCGAAAATCCAACAGCGCTTGTTCTATAGCCAGGTTTAAAATCCACTTCCCTACACCAAACGCCATAAACACCACCTTGTGTTATGTGCTTGCACGAAGCATCACTTATGTGATTATCATTAACAGATTTCACACAAATTGAACCTGAGTTTTTTCCAAATTTTATAGTTACGGATGTTGTTCCTTGCCCAGCAATTACTTTGGAGTCTTCGGGTACTGTCCATAAATAATAAGGCACCCCAGCAACTGGTTCAATGGAATAAACAGCACCCGAATCGCCAGGGCACAAATTATCTGCACCAGAAATTGGGCCTGGCATAGGTGGTGTTTGATCTTTTTTACAGGAATAGACAAACAACAGCAATAATAACACAGTTGATACTTTAGATACTTTATTCATTTCATTTGTATTAACTAAATAACGGTTCAAATTTATCTTACTTTTTTTACAACATTTTTCAATGTATAGGAAATTGATAAACCCACTTCGTACTTATTCATTCTAAGTGCATTATTAACATAAAAATAATCGGTTACCATTGTTGTATTTTGGTATCTATTTGCAGATTTATTAATGTTGGAAAGCCCGCCAGTGTATCTGGCATCAATAAATATACCCAGCCCTCTAAATCTAAAACCAGCTCCAAATCCAACAAGCCACTCATAAATGTTTCTGCTTTTTTGGGACAACACATCAAATGACCCAACAGCTGTTTGCTCAGCCAGCGCTCCTGTGTAAATATTTTCGGTAAAATAAGATACGCCAATTGTTGCATTTGATTTTGTTGTTCTTAAATACCCTGCACCCAAAGCACTATAAAGGGAAATGTTTTTCCCAAGAAAAAAATATTTTTTAAAATAAAGCGGGATTTCAACAAATGATGTATTTTCAAGGTAGGACAACGTTATTGTCTTATTATTCGAAATAATTCTGCTTAAGGATAATTTGTAACTTATAAAATCTAGATTAATAGAATATTCTTTTTTAAAGCCATATTCAGCGATTCCGTAATATAAGAGTTGCGTTTTGTTAGTTTGATAACGAACACCATAATCAAGATTTTCGAGAACAGCGTTTACTTGAGTTGTTTTAAAAGATGGTCTCATGACCGTATTTCTTAATCCAATAGATAAAACCGGAAGAGCATCAAATTTATCAACAAGAATTTCAAAATCCTCGTGTTCTGCATTTTCTTTGGTTTCGTAATATGGATTGTTTTTTAAAAGCCCTAAAACCGCTTGATTTGCTTTCTGTAAATTATCTTGTTCTAAATAGGCTTTTGTGAGTAGTTCAAATGCAAATTCTTTTTTCTTTTTAGAAAATCCGCATTTTTTAATAGAGGATTCTAAAACAGAAATACAATTATCATAATCGCCTGCATTATACAACTCATCTGCTTGTTTCAAATTTTGATCGCATGCATTTTGTGCAATTGCAAAAAAGGGAAACAGGCTACAAAGCAGCATAAAAACAATGAATTGTATTTTAGAAAATAACATATCTATTTGTTTAATATGAGTTATTAATTTTTGCTTTTACACGTTTTTTCATATAGAATATCGTCTCCAACGATTGCTTTCCAATCGACTTCTGAAATGGTGGACTTGAGCGATTCGCATATTTTTTTCTCCAATTTTTCACTCGATGTTTCCCAAAATCGCACTGATTTATCTGTACAACCGGCAACTATTTTATTGTCGAATGTAAACAATAAACTTTTTACTTTACTGTTATGATTTTTTAATTCAGCGGCATTAAAGTTAGAGTTGAAATTTTCGAAAAGAAAAGCAGTTTCATAAAATTTTATTGTTTTATCGGCTGCCGCTGTTGCTAATAAAGAATAGTCGCGATTAAAAGTCATTAACTCAATAGCTGTTGTATGTGCTCTAAATTCTATAAAGCTAGGAGCATAAGCACTTAAAAAACTAAACAATCTCAATACACCATCAGAAAAACCAACAAATAATTGATTTTTTTCTTTATTAAACAACAAACAAAGGGGCTTAGAACTTGTTGATGCATATATTTTTTTTTGTTCTGTATTTTTAATATCATAAATTACTATTGTACCGTCTTCCTGCGCAGCAATAACTTCATCTTCACTCTTCGCAACCAACGCTTTTATCCCAGAATTGGTTTTAATATTTTTTTCGACAATTATTTTTTGTTCCGAAATAGAACAAACCTGAATAAGACTATCCTTACCAGCAATAATCATTTTACTTTCAACAGCATCAAAAACAACTGCTCTTAAAACACCTTTATATCCTTTTAATTCTTTATTGCTTATTAAAGTATTCTTTTTTGTGTTTAAAAGGTCAGAAATGTTCCACACACAAATCGATTGATTATCGTGAGCCGTAACTAATAAATTGCCCGTTTTAGAAAACGAAATAAAATTAATAGGACTAGGGTATTTAACTTGAGTAATAAATTCTGTTTTTATTTCTGTCAAATCTCTTTTATAAATATTGCCCTGAATATCAGCAGAAAAAATTTGATTTTGAACCTCAACTAAAGTCCTTGATTCTAAAGATGTTCCTATAAGCCTTTCATTTTTATTACTATTAAGACCTGCATACGCATTTCTTAACCCTTCATAAATAACTGGGTCGAAAGAGCTACCACCATTGTTTTTATTGAAAGCAAAGGCTTGCACAGCAAGTTGTGCTGCTAAATCGCTATTTTTTTTATATAAAGATGATTTTAAAGCTAAATTTTGTGCAACAGAAAGCAATTTTAATTTTCGTGATTTAAGTTCCGCTGTTTCTGCTTTTGCTTTTTCCTGTTCCGCTTTTACCTTTTCTTGTTCAGCATTTGCTTTTTCTTTTTTTGCAACATCTCGCTGTTGTTGCGCATTATTTTTTTCTGACTCTGCTATTTTTTTTGCTAAAAGCGCCTCTTGTTTTGATTTTTCGGACTGCTGCTTGGCCAAAAGAGCAATATGTTCACTAGCCTCAGCTTTTTCTTTAAGCGAAAGCGCTGTGTTTTTTGCTTTTAAAGCTTCTTGCTCCGACTTTATTGCTAGCTGTTCAGAAATTTTTGCTTCTTCTGTTTTTTGGTTTGCAATTTCTCTTTGTTCAAAAGCTTTGTTTCGCTCAACGTAAGCAAAATATGTAAATCCAACAAGAACTGCAATAACGGCTGCCGTAATAGCGATTACAACTCTTCGTTTTTTCTTTATAGCAAACTCACTAAAATCAATAAATTCAACAGAAGAAGCAATAAACTTCTTGGCATTATCTAGTTTGTAATGTATTTCGCTGTTAGACGAATCGTATTTTGCTACAACATAAATGTTAGGATTAAAGGCTTTATACCAAGTTTTGAAGTAACTTAAAGAGCCTGCTGTTAATAAATAATCAGACGAACGCTTATTTTGTTCCCAACGCTCTAATTGTTTTTTAAAATCATTGAGCACAAGTGTATTTTCATAATCGCTTTTGGTCCACTCAACCAATTCTTTCCAATTTCTTATTAACGACTCATGTGTTATATCTAAAACATCGCTTTCTTTTAAAGATGGTGACAAGTGTTGATCATCGCCCATAAATGGTTTAAGCAATGTGTTTTCTGGCAATCGAAATTGATTTACAAGCCCCTCTATTAATTGAATATCAATATCTTCACCAATTATCTGTTTTATTTCCACAACAGAAACCCTATTCCTAACAGCTCTGTTATCATTTATTTTGGTTAAACAGGTAAATATTTTTTTGAGCATTTCCTGAGCTTCTTGCTTTGAAATATCTCTTTTAATATGATTTCGACAATAATCAACGGATGTTTCAAAAAGCTCTCGGGCGTGTGCATTTAAAACATTGGAAAGTGATGCTCCTTCTAAATATTTTTGTTTAAAAAAAGGCTGTTTAACATACCAATCAGTAAACTCTTTTTTTTGATTTTCGGGAAGCAAAGCGCCATCAAGCCCACCAACTTTAGCATAATGAATAATATCCATTTCATCCGAATTGTCTTCAAGATGAGTTCTCCAAATTCTATTAAGCGCATGCTGAAGAATAGGAAGTTGATCTAAACCATCGCCCAATTCATTAATAAGGCGTTCAACTAAACGGTTATTTATTTTATTGCCTGATAGCTTTGCTGGCTCAACAATTGCTCTATGTATTTCCTGACGTTTCAATCGTGGAACAAAAAACTGACTATATACAATCAGCTCGGGTAAGCCTTTAAATGCAGCACAATCGCCAATATAATCAGAACGCATGGTGCAAACAATGTATATGGGCAAATTTTCTTTTTCTGCAATCTTTGTTGTTTCAATAATAAGATTAATCAGTGTAATTGCCTGAATAGAAGGCCTGCCATTATTGAAGTTTTCGGTATTTGTAAACAACTCTTCAAACTGATCAACAAGTAACAATAAGTTTGCTCCACTATTTTTAAACTCTTGTTGAGCATCGGAAGATGCGGAACTATAGCGAGTGGAGTCTGTATCTACATAAAAAGCAGATTGTTTGTATGCTCTCACCAATGATGAGAAGCCATAGCTTAAATCATCTTCGAGCACCCCTGCATCCGAGTAATTGAAGTGCTTGTTTAATGCTAACGAGAGGTTTGAAAGGGGGGTACGTTCGGGCTTAAAATCAACTACCAACCAGTTGTTATAACGTGCTTTAAAAAAACCTGCTCTTGAACGAGGAATTAAGCCAGCATAAATAATTGACGACTTGCCATCACCGGAAGCACCAGTAACCATTAGAAATTTTTTTTCTTGAAGCTGAGAAATAATTTTGTCAATATGGGTTTCTCGCCCTTTAAAAAAGATGGACTCATCCTCATTAAATGGACGCAAACCAGGAAATGGACAAATTCTTTCTGTTTGCATTTTGGGTTGTAAAAAATAGCTTTCTAGCAAAAATTATTTTAATATACAATAATAACGAATTGAAAATTAATACACTACGGTTTTTATAAAAATTTCATTTATTATTTTAGCCTTATATTTGTACCTGATTTTAACACTTTTTAAACATGAAAAAACTCATATTTACATTAGCGGTTTTGAGTAGCATTGTGGCTTTAAACTCCTGCGGCACAGATACTAATCAAACAACAGCCAACTCTAATAACAACAACACAGAGTCGGCAGCAAACAATAATGTATGGGCTGAGACTGTAGAGTCTAAAACAATATTTATAAAACCCGAAGGCTGGGATGATGAATATTGGAATTCGGTAAATAAAAACCTAAACAAAGATGCTCTTTTTAATACAATTGTTGAAGCTGTATTAAGTGGAGAAAGAAAGGCTTATGATATTTTTACAGACTCTGTTCTTACGATTAATGAAGTAAAAGAATTAGTAAGAACAAATGTAAACGACTCGATTAATCAATACAACGAAGTAAAAATTGGCGCCAACGATCTTTCGCTTGTGCGTATGAGAGAAAAATGGACTTTTGACAAAGAAAAATTTAGACTGGAAAAAAAAGTAACCAGAATTGATTTAGTATATAAAAAACTTGATTTAAGTGGCGAATATATTGGCGACAAACCTTTGTTTTATGTTAACTTAGAGTATAATTAAACTCTTATTCCAATTACAAGAATATCGTCCGTTTGCTCTTGATTTCCTTTCCATGACTCGATAAAATCATCTAAAATGACTTTTTGTTCTGTCATTGATTTACTGTGTATTTCAACAAGCATTTCTTTAAATTTCTTTGTTTTAAGTTTCTTATCGTCTTGTCCAAACTGGTCGGCATAACCATCAGAAGCAATGTATATAGCTGTGTTTTTCTCTAGCTCAATAACATGGGTTGTAAAATTTTTTAGTGTGTCGTTATCCCAACCACCAATAGGAAATTTATCTGCCTTTACCTCCTGCAGATTATTATGTTTAACAATGTATAGCGGACGGTTTGCACCAGCATATTTTAGTAATTGAACAGTTGTTTGATTATTTTTTTCAAACACACAAAGAGCAACATCCATACCGTCTCTCGATTGAGAGCCTGTATCTGTTTGACGCAAAGAAAAATTAACTTCTTTGTTAAGGTGATTCAAAATTTGAGCGGGGTCAACAATACCCTTTTCATTCACAATATGATTTAGAAGTGTATTACCAATTAAGCTCATGAAAGCACCAGGAACCCCATGTCCTGTACAATCTATTGAAGCAATAATTACGGCATTTTCTTTTTCCGAAAACCAATAAAAATCGCCACTAACAATATCACGTGGTTTAAATAAAACAAACGATTGAGGGAAATTGCGCTCTATTTCGGCAAGAGAAGGTAACACCGCTTCTTGAATACGCTTAGCGTAATTAACACTGTCAATTACTTCTCTGTGTTTTATTTCAATTTCAACTTTTAGTTCGTTTATTTTTTCTTTTTCCTTATGGATAGCCATACTCTGACTCCACAGCTTCTTTACCTTTTCATCTACTTTTTTCTTTTCTGCTTCAAGTAATTCTTTTTCTGTTTTCAACAGTTCAACTTCTTCATCTACCTTCTTTTTTTCTTTATATACGGCCTCTGTCATTTGCCATATTTTTTTGTTTTTTTCGTTTATCTTATTTTTTTCGATTTCAAATTGTTGTTTTTCTTCTTGCTGAAGATTTGTAGTGGCCTTTATGTCTATTATTTTTTTTTCAAGCATTAAACACTCTTCTTTATAGCTATTTAATTGCTTTTTATGCTTAGCAAACATATAAACGACAAGCACAACAATAATTGTAGCGATGGCAAAAAAAATATATATGGAAAAAGCCTGCATATAAAATCTAAGGGGTGTAAACCCACATGTCGTTTAGAATTTGACTATTTTGAGTTGAGCCACCAATAATGTAACCCTTATTATGCATGTTTACAGCGTTGGAATAAGCTCTTTTTTCGATAGACGTGTTTTGTGTTTGTTGCGTCCACTGCCCCGAAACGGTATTATACTCCCAAAAATCGTTAAACATATCAGAAGCGTTTGAACCTCCAAACAAATAGCCTTTGTTGCCGATAGAAAAACCGGCAGCGTGCCTACGAATTGAAGATGGAAGCGGATTTAATTCTTGCCAAGAGTCTGTTGCTGGAGTATATTTAAACATGCTTGCAGAGTTTATATCACCAACACTACTACCAGCACAAACATAGCCAATATTATTAATTGAAAACGTTGTGGCTCCTACTTTAAAAAATGGAGTATTTGTTTTTTGTGTCCAACTTTCAATTACTGGATCGTATTCATAAAAATCCGCCAACAAACCAGATGAACCAGGTTTACCATTACCAACATACGCTTTATTTTCAATTGTAAACGCAAAAGCATATTGTCGGCCAGAGCCGGGCAGAGTATCTTTCTCTATCCAAGAATTTGTTGTAGGACTATACTCCCACAAATCATTAAAGTATTTTGCCTCTGGACCACTTAAAGCGTTATCTCCACAACAAACATAGCCTTTGCTATTTAATGAAAATCCACAAGCAGCAATTCTAAATGGACCTGGAAAATTTTGTTTTTGAGTCCATAGGTGTTCTTCAGGATTAAACATCCATACTTCTTTAGAAAAATCTGTTGGGCCAAAACTTCCCATAACAATGTATGTATTATCATTTATCACAAATAAAGTTTGGCTTACACGACTAACTGTACTAGGCATATTAATATCCCTACACCAACTACCCGCAACTCCAAAAGTAACATTAATACATTTTACATCGCTTACAGCTTCGCCATCTGTATAAAGTTGAGCACAAACAGAGCCTTCCTTTCTTCCAAAATTTACTTTTATTTTAGAAGTTCCTTGACCAGATATTATTTGTGCCTGATCAGGAACTGTCCATAAAATATAGTCAGCCGTATATTGTTCAGATAAACTATACTCCAAGTTTGTTGATAAAACACAAATACTTGTTGGACCATTTATAGAAGCAATGGTTTGAAGTTCAAGTTTTTTTACACATCCTGCAATTAATACAACACAAAACAGTAAAAGGAATTTTTTTATATACAATGGTAAGGCCATCTAACTATTTAATGAATAATTATTTTTTTTCTTTTTGCCTAACTTGATTAAACATGTAAACAAAAGTAAGCGATATTATTTTTCGTTTTAAAAAAGTATCGTTATCTACATATCCATAGGTTTCTATCAAAGAAGGCTCTTCAAATCTGTTTTTTTTGCTATTGATAGAACTTCCAATAAATATTGACCTATAATCAAGCCCTATTCCTGTTTTACCTATTCTATAAATAAAGCCAGCACCGCAATAAAGAGATAAAACCAGAGGAGCTCTTAATTTTTTTGAATCAAAACCTAACCTCCCTTTTTCAACTATTTGACTAGAGAGATTATTATTGTAATCGATTGAAGAAACAATTGTTTCTTTTACCGATACATCTAATTCCGAATTAAGTATAAACAAATTATTAAATCCACCAGAAAGGTAAGCATTCAATTTTTGTTTGTAATTTAAGTAGTATTTAGCGCCCAAATCAAGGTGCATGTAGCGCACCTTTTCTTTATAAAAAAGAGACCACTGGCTATTATTTATATTTCGCCTATAGTCAAGATTCCAAATTCCGTAATCAGCAAAAAGGCCTATTTTATTAAAAGGTCTTAATTCCCCTGTAACCGAAAAGCCATAATTATTATCCACGGCATAAACGGTATTGTTTTGAACATTTGTTTTAATTGAGTATTCACCCTCTTTTTTTACACCCATTTTATTTTTAGAATAATAAAGGCGCGCACCAACGGTTAAGCGCGGAAGTGTGTAATAACTGTTATGATATATTTTAAAATCGTCAACTCCCGAATAATCTTTTATTTTAAAAGCAGGATTATTCTTTAACAGTTTTTTAAAATTTGACTCTACAGCAGGAATACTATCTTTTTCAATATAACAATTTATAAGTAATACATACGCTTTTTCTTTTGTGCTTTTCGAAATCATTATGCTCGGGCAATCTTTTAGAGTGCCCTCTATTAATGATGTACATTCATCATATTTACCTTGATTATACAGCTCTGTTGCTTTTTCAACAAAACTCGAACAATCTGGTTGGGCAACAGATATTTTAACTGGTTGGGCAACAGATATTTTAAAATATAAAAACATAAAAAAAACAACTACAACTTTTTTCATGGCTTATTTGTACAGGTTTTTTGATAAGACATTGTTTCGCTTATATTTTGGCGCCACTCTACATGTGTAAGGTTACGAGTTAACAAGTCGCAAATAGGAGCTGCTAGTTTTGTAACCGATGGTTCTATCAATCTAATTGCACGGTCTGCACCTAAAGAATACAGCATGTTATTTTTATCAAAAAGCAAAAAGCGCGTTTTTGTTTTAATATCTTTAACCTCAAAAGCCTTTTGATTTGTTTTTGAAACACTATATATCTTTACTAATTTATCGGCACTTGCAACGGCAAGCATGTCGCCTTTTAAATTAAAAATTAAATTTTCAATCACTGTATTGTTTTCCGAAAATGTATGAATTATATTATCTGCTGTGAGTATTTTTTGAGGGTCAAACAATCTAATTTTGCCATCCGAAAAACCAACCGCTATTGTATTCTTCTGTTCGTTAATAGTTATACACCATGGTTTTGAACCTTTATCGCGATAAATCATGCTTACTTTTTCAGTTGTAATATCAGCAACAGCCAAATTACCATTTTCAAGAGCTAGCAATAACTTGTTTCCATCGGGTAGTATAAGCGCATCTCTAACCGAAGAATTAAGTTTCAATTGCTTTAACAGCTCTATTTTTGATGAGATATTCTTCCAGATACACACAGCACTATCTTTACCTGCTGTAACAACCAACTGCTTTGTATAATCTGCAGCTATAGCTCTTAATGCGGCTTTATGAACAAAAAGCTCTTTAATTAAAACAGGTGAAGATATATTTTTAATATCCCACAAATATATTTTGCCATTTCTTTGTCCAGAGATGAGTATGTTAGACTCTTTAACTATTTTAATGGTTTCTATTATTGCACCATCACTCTTTAAAACACCGTTATTTTTATATTTTTGATTGTTTATGTCCCACGAATATATTTGTCCTGTTTTATCGGCAGTAATCATTGTTGCATTATCATCAAACAATACAGCAGTGCGTTGTTCAAAAGCTGTTGTCATTTTAGGTACTGTTGCCCCTTTATTTAAATTTAGATATGCTGCACGAATAGACTCGTAAAGAATTGCATCTTCAACATTGCCTCCATTTTCGAGTGTGAATTTATATGCTTGATATGCCAACAAACCCTCTAATTGTGGGTCGGAAACATATAATTCCGATTTTAATGCCACGCTCTGAGCCAAAGATAAAAGCCCAATTCTATTTGCATCTTTCTCAGCCTTTTCGGCTATTGTTTTTGATTGAATGGCTTCTAATTTTGCTTTTTCTGATTCAGACAAAGCTCTATTTGCTTTCTCTGTTTCAGACTTTGCTAACTCTGCATTCTTGTGTGCTTGCATAAATGCACTCTCCGCACGGGCTTTTGCTAACAATGCGTCTTGTTTAGACTTTTCGGCTTGTTGCTTCGCTTGAATTGCTTCGCGCTCATTTGTAAAAGCAACCTCTTTCGATTCTAAGGCTTCGTCTTTTGCTTCGTTTGCTTGCTCTGCAGCTATTTTTGCTTGATTTTCGGCACGCGTTGCTTGCTCAGTTTTTTCAAGCGCCTTGTTTCGTTCTACAAATGCCCATGAGGTAAAACCAATAAGCACAATTGCGATTGATGTTGCTACTGCTATTAAAATTCGTCTATTTCGTTTTATATTAGCTTCACTTATTCTTATAAAATCTTTTGCAGGCTCAATAAAATCCTTTGCGGCCAGTAGTTTTTGTTCTGGCGAGCGGTTGCTATTGTCATATTTTGCTAACCAATAAGGATTTAGGTTTACAGAATTATACCATGTTTTAAAATAACTTAAAGCACCTATGGTAAGCAAATAATCTTTTGAACGTTTTTGTTGTTGCCAACGCTCAACCTGAATTTTTAAGTCTTCTATAACCGAAACATGTTCGTTATCTTCTTTTGTCCATGCGGTAAGATCTGTCCAATTACGTATTAACGATTCATGAGTAATATCTAACATGTCATTATCCGCAAGATTATTACCGTTGCTTGCCTTTGACAAAAGGTTATTAGCAGAATGTTGATTTATTATAAATGGCTTCAATAAAGTATTAGAAGGCTCTCGATATAAGTTTATCAAACCCTCTATCAGCTTATTATCTATGCCGTTTCCTATAATTTGTTTTACCTCTAATACAGTTGCCCTATTTCTTACGGCCTTACTATCGTTGATTTTTGTTAAACATGTAAATATTTGCTTAAGTGTTTCTTGAGCTTCTTTTTTGGTAATTTCTTTGCCAATATGTTTGGCACAATAATCTACAGAAGATTCATACAATTCTCGAGCATGTGCATTTAAAACGTTTGCTAATGATGGCTTATCAGATACAATGCGCTGTTTATATTCAGGCTGCTTATTGTACCACATTACAAAATCATTAATTTGATTTTCTGGCAAAAACTTTTGCTCCAAGCCACCAACTTTAGCATAATGAATCAAATCCATTTCATCAGCACCGTCTTCCACATGGGCTCTCCAAATTCGATTAAGCGCATGTTGTAGTATTGGTAATTGATCTAAGCCATCGCATTCGTTAATAAGTGTTTCTATCAAACGATTTGATATTTTATTTCCGCTCAAAATAGCCGGCTCTTCTATCACTTGATAAACCTCTTTTCTTTTTAAACGGGGAACAAAAAACTGACTAAATCCAATATATTCAGGCAACCCTCTAAAAACAGCACATTCGCCAATGTAGTCAGACCGCATGGTACAAACAATGTATATTGGTAATTTTTCAGCCAAAGCAATCCTCGCTGTTTCTAACAATAGATTTACAGTTATTTGAGCACTAACAGATGCTTTTCCGTTATTATAGTTTTCGGAGTTGGTAAAAAACTCTTCAAACTGATCTACCAATATAAAAAGATTGGCGGCTTTTCTTTTCAATTTTTTTTGTTCAACATCATCCGCTTTTTTATACTCATCAGCATTCAAATCAAGATAAAAAGGCGACTTTTTATATAAATCTATTAACGATGAAAAACCATAATTAAGCTCCTTTTCAACCAATTCAACATTATTATAGCCCAGCTTTGCAGAAAGTACTATTGCTAAATTTTTTAATGGCGAGCGCTCTGGTCGGAAATCGGCAATAACCCAAGAGTTGAACCTTGCTTTAAAAAAACCAGCTCTGGCATTGGGAATAATACCCGCATAAACCATTGATGATTTACCATCTCCGGAAGCACCTGTAAGCATTAAAAAATTTTTCTCCTGAAGATCTGAAATGATTTTTTCAACATGTTCCTCTCTTCCTCTAAAAAAGATAGACTCCTCTTCATTAAAAGGTCGCAAACCAGGATAAGGACATATTTTTTCTTCTTTCATGCGTTGCTTATGAAGGATTTGATGTTACCTTATCGTACTGAACTTTTATTTCAAGAGGGATGAGAGCCCCCTCTACAATCAAAGAAATGACTTTGGGTGCCGAAAATTTTTTGTTGGTGTTGCTATCTGGGTCGGTATCGCCAATAAGCAAAATTGGAGTATGGCTTGTGGCACCTCCAATTTTTTTCCACACTTGCTGAGCAAATGGTAATGCCCAATCAGCCGATTCTTTAAAATAAATAACCGCTAAACGACTTTTAGGAATTTGTTGTTTACAAAGCTCAGAATAGTCGGTTTCACTATCTTGAATAATATTTAATTTTTCTACCGGCACAATATCACTCAACAAATCTATTATTTCATTGGCTTCAGCTTCGTCTAACTGATTAGACATCATAAAAATATCGGTTGAGTTTAAATCGAAAGAAACAACGCTCTTTGTTTCCATTGCCGAACGAATATCATCAACAAGCTGTATTGGCGAAGAAGCATTGCTAAACATCATATTTTTAGCAATATTGTTTTTTACTTCGTTAATAAAATGAAGCTGCTCAGCATCGGTATTAAAAAAATCAGTTGAGGAAGGCAACCAAACAAAAATTTTAAAATTGGGGTTTAATAATAGGTGTTTCTTGGCTGCAATAAATTGCTCTTTAGCTAAAACCGTGTATGTTGGAAATAAAATATGTACGGAACAATTTGATTTACTTAAACTGCTACTTATAAAATGTTCATTAATGGATTCAAGTTGTTGATTTTCCGACACCAATAACATTCCTGCTCTTTGAAGCACGGCTGCTAGCTCATTTCTCAAACTCTCTTCTTGCGAAGAGCAATGAGATAAATAAACCTTAACCGATTGATTGTCAGACATTTCTTAATAGTTACCAGTAAAAAACAAATATAACAAAAGTAAATTGAATAACCAACTCGTTTTCAGGGGATTCCACATTTTTAAATGGTGTTTTGTTGCAAATACTTCTCAATTAACCTCGAAACAGGGTACTCTTGAAGATTGCTTTTTTGTACAACAATATAACCTGCAACACTTTTTTTTTCGGGAAGCTTTAAACAACTTAAGTTCCAAAAACGAGCGTAAATATTTTGATGACTAAGTACGTGTTTGTAATTACTAGAAACAGAATGAATGGTATATTTAGGAAATGATTCTGAAAACTGTTTCCAGTCGTTAGATTTTAAAAATTGTTCTTCTGTTAATTCAATACTTGTTTCAATAAGCGGAAAATCATACAAATTAATCCACACGTCCTTTTCTGTTCGCTTTTTTATTAAAACACTTTGTTTATCATGCATTACAATATAATTGAAATAACGATTTCGAACCTTTGTTTTTTTAGCCTTTATGGGCAATTCAGAAACAACCTTTTTTGAATAAGCAAAACACATTGAATTTAAAACACAAGAATCACAAGCGGGCGAAACGGGCTTGCACTGAATAGCTCCAAACTCCATAATACTTTGATTATGAAGTGCTGGATTTTTTTTATCGAGCAATTCGTTTGCCAAAGCGTTAAACTCTTTTTTACCCAACGTACTATCAATTGGTGTTTCTATGCCAAAAACTCGAGCCAAAACACGGTACACATTTCCATCAACAACAGCATGTGGCTTATCAAAAGCAAAAGAAGCAATAGCAGCGGCCGTATATTCACCAATTCCTTTTAAAGAAAGTATTTGATTGTAATCGTTAGGAAATTTTCCTTTATAATTTTCAGCAATCGTAATGGCAGTTGAATGTAAATTGCGAGCTCTTGAGTAATAACCTAAGCCCTGCCAAAGTTTCATTACTTTTTCTGTATCACTATTTGCTAAATCGTTTACCGTAGGAAACGCTGCTGCAAACCTATTGTAATAAGCCATTCCTTGATCAACCCTTGTTTGTTGTAATATAATTTCCGAAAGCCAAATTAAATAAGCATCCTTAGTGTTGCGCCAAGGTAAATCCCTTTTGTTTTTCTGATACCAATCAATAATTTTTTTTGAAAAATGCTCCATTCGTTTTTTATTTAGCTACCATTTAAACTTTCCGAGATATTGAATTAATCAACAATCACAATTTTTTTAGCAACCACAGGTTTTTCATTTTGTATAATCTGTAAAACATACATGCCTGAAGAAATGGCTTTTCTATCAATTTTTAATTCTGTTTTAAATCCCATGTTTGTTTTAAAAACCTCTTTACCAAAGATGTCTTTTATTAAAACAGTTGAATTACTTAATTCTTTCTCAACAAAAATAGTTGCTTCGTCTGAAAATGGATTTGGGAAAACAACTACATCGTGTTGATTGTAATAATTATAAACATTGGTTGTTGTGCAATTTAGTGTACAATTTTGCTGAAATAAAATACCACTACTTGCAGATAGAGTATTTTGAAATGTTCCAGCTGATTGACAATCGGTTTTTAAATAAAAATTCAACCATGGTAAAAGTAAAGATACAACCTGATTTTGTTGAGTTGCCTCAGTTATTGTAGCTTGAGGGGTGCATGTGCCTTCGCCAAAATAACAAATTGTATTCACATCAGCAAACTGGCAATGGCTTGCACCAGTAATGCTTACATACGTTTTACATAACGAAGCTAGCGAATCATACATTGGTAACTGATGTTGAGCTGGCGGAGCAACACAATCATTTGCACCAGCAAAAATTAAAGTGGGTTTATTTATTGATTGAGCTGCTGTTACAGAAGAAGGAGTTGTTACTGCGCCCGCAAGTGTTGAGATTACGGTTACCGCAGTATCGTATTGCTGCGCTAAAAAAGCACAACCGCCTCCCATGGAGTGTCCCATTAAAGCAGACGTACTAGCTACAGCGCCAAAAAAATCAGACGAACTATTTTGTCCTTCCGTTTTCATTGAGCCAATAACAAAAGCCATATCTTTAGCAAAATCTGTGTGTGATGGGGAAAAAGAACCTTCTGTGGTTGGCTGTGCAACAATGTAGCCATAAGGAACTATAGAGTCCCAAAAGTACTGATAAGCGCTCCACGACATTGAAAAGCCATGTCCGAAAACAATAACCGGAAATTGACCCGTTGCAACACTAACATTATTGCCAGCAACAAATGCTGGATAATAAATTTCTACAGGAATACTTCTATTTGCACGCGCCTGATCAATAAATGTTTTTTGAATGTGACCAACTTGATATTGTTGAGCAAATACATTACTTACAACTACCATTATTATGAAAAAAACAATAATTGTTTTAAGGTTTAAAAATTGTGTTTTCATTTTTTAAAAAATTATTTTAAGTAAAATTAGCAATTAAGCAACAACTTATTTTATCTGTAAAGAAATGAATAAATAGTTATATTTTTATTACTTTTGAACAACTAAACAAAATAAACTATGGAAACCGCATTTCGTCATACACACATACTATCTGTTGTACTTTTTTTGGTTATTTATTTAATCAAAACCATTTTGTTGTTAACAAATAAAGAAGAAGGTCTTGCAAAGTTTACTAAAATAGTAAAGGTGCCCGAAATGATTATATCAACACTATTTCTAGTTACTGGAGTTTATATGATTACGCAAATTCCAGAAATAAAATCGCTACTGATAATTAAAATAGTGCTTGTACTCGCTTCTATACCACTTGCTATTATTGGGTTTAAGAAAAAAAACAAAGCATTGGCTGTTATTTCTTTGCTACTAATTATTATGGCTTATGGATTAGCAGAAATGAGCAAAAAGCAGAAATCAAAAGCAATGGAAAATATATCACAATCTAACATTAACGGACAAGAGTTATACAACGTTAGTTGTGCTTCATGTCATGGAGCTGATGGAAAACAAGGCTTAATGGGTGCTTCTGATTTATCTGTTTCTGCATTAGATATTAACGCTAAAATAGATATTATAAAAAACGGAAAAGGTGCAATGGCGGCTTTTGGTGGAACGCTTACTGATGAGCAAATAAGAGCTGTTGCTGAATACACCGAAAGTTTTAAAAAATAAAATTATTACCAATACAATTAATCGCTATTAAAACTTTATACGATACCGCAGCAAAGCAAGAAACCGCCATACTGGTTGGTTTAATCAATAAAACTCAAGATGAAGAAACGGCTAAAGAATATCTTGAGGAGCTTGCTTTTTTAACAGAAACAGCTGGTGCTAAAGTATTAAAAAGGTTTACACAAAGACTCGAACACCCTGATTCCAGAACGTTTATTGGCTCTGGCAAATTAAATGACGTGCGAAGCTTTGTAAAAGAAAACAGTATTGATCTTGTTATTTTTGATGATGAACTTTCGCCCGCTCAACAACGAAACCTTGAAAAAGAAGTGAATGAAGGAGCAGAAGTAAAAGTAAAAGTTGTTGATCGAACACGTCTTATTCTCGATATTTTTGCATCTAGAGCGCGTACTGCTCATGCTAAAACACAAGTAGAGCTAGCGCAATCTATTTATTTATTACCTAGATTAACCAAAATGTGGTCGCATTTGGATAGAATAAAAGGGGGGATTGGTATGAAAGGTGCAGGAGAAACAGAAATTGAAACTGACAGACGTATAGTACGTGATAGAATTGCCCTATTAAAAGAACGCTTATTAACCATTGATAAACAAATGGAAACACAGCGTAAAAACAGAGGTGAAATGATTCGCGTTGCTTTGGTTGGGTATACCAATGTTGGAAAATCAACCATAATGAACATGCTGAGTAAAAGTGAGGTTTTTGCTGAAAACAAATTGTTTGCCACCTTGGATACTACAGTAAGAAAAGTAGTGATTGAAAATTTGCCTTTTTTATTATCTGATACCGTTGGTTTTATTAGAAAACTACCAACAACATTAGTTGAGTCATTTAAATCAACACTTGACGAAGTAAGAGAAGCTGATTTACTAATTCATGTTGTAGATATATCACATAAAAGCTTTGAAGACCACATTAATGTAGTAAATCAAACACTACTTGATATTAAAGCTGGAGATAAACCAACAATTATTGTTTTTAATAAAATTGATGCTTTTGAATTTGAGAAAAAAGCCGTAGATGATTTATCTCCAATGACAAAACGAAACATAAGCCTTGAACAGTGGAAAAAAACATGGATGAGCAATTTAAATGCGCAATGTATTTTTATTTCGGCCATCAACAAAGAAAACATTGACGAGTTTCGCAAATTGATTTATGACAAAGTAAAAGAGATGCACATGAAAAGGTATCCTTACAATAACTTTTTGTACTAAGTTATACTTCTACACCAACTTTTTCTCTACCAAATACTCTGCTATTTGAACAGCATTGGTTGCCGCTCCTTTTCTTAAATTATCCGCCACAATCCACATGTTTAGAGTTTTGGCTTGTGTTTCATCCCTACGCAAACGACCAACAAACACCTCATCTTTATCGTGTGCATCCATTGGCATTGGATACTTTTTATTTTTTACATCATCCACCAAAACTACTCCAGGAGCAGCCATTAATAGTGTTTTTACATCGTTCAAATCAAACTCTTGTTCAAACTCAACATTTACGCTTTCGCTATGACCTCCCATAACAGGAATACGAACAGTTGTTGCTGTAACACGTATAGATGAATCCATGATTTTTTTTGTTTCATTTACCATCTTCATTTCCTCTTTCGTATAGTCGTTTTGAGTAAATACATCTATTTT
>JBASCV010000075.1:0-4480 GCA_049651825.1 Bacteroidia bacterium | reverse complement strand
TCCGTGTCCTGTACAATCAACACAGGCCAGTACACTGTAGCTTTCAAATTGTTTGAAATAATAAAAGTCGCCACTAACAATGTTTTTAGGTTCATAAAAAACAAATACATTTGGAATAGCCTGTTTAATATCAGCTATAGATGGAAGTAATGAATGTTGTATTCGTTTTGAGTAATTAATACTTTCAACAATCTGCTGATTTTGATGTTCTATAATTAGCTTTTGTTTTTTAGTAGCTTTAAATAGGCGCAATACAATAACCGCAATAAGAATAGCGATGGCAAATCCAATAATAAAAATATTTTTTACGAGTTTTTGTTTCCCAATTTCAGTTTCTTGTAGTCTTTTATCTTTAGTGAGTAGCTGAATATCTTTTTCTTTTTTTTCACTTTCATACTTGCTATTCATTTCGGCTATTTGTTTGCTCGATTCTTCATTGAGCAGGGAGTCCTTTATATTTGCGTACAGTTGATGGTATTCAAAAGCTTTTTCAAATTTTTTTTGTTTTTGGTGTAATTCTGAAAGATAATGATATGTTAGTTTTAAATTAAAGCTAGATTTTATTTTGTTTGATAAATCCAAAGCTTGGTTTAAAAAATGATGAGCTTCTTTGTAATTGTTTTGTTTAAGATACAACGCTCCTATGTTTACATATGAAGTCGCGATTCCCTCCTTGTTACCAATTTCTTCTTCTATTTTTAAGGATTTTGTTAAATAGTTTAGCGATTTGTCTAAATCATTTAAATTATAGTATAACGTTGCAATATTATTATAAGATGAAGCCATTCCTTTTTTGTGTCCTTCTTTTTCACTTATTGCGAGTGATTGAAAATTATTTTTTAAGGCTTCTTGATAATTTTTTTGTTTTTCGTATGTGTTGCCTATATTATTATAAGAAGCGGCTATTGCTTTTTTATCTCCTAATAGTTTTCTTTTTTTTAAACTATTATAATAGTACTCTCTCGCTTTTTCATAATCGTTCATATAGTAATAAACATTACCAACATTATTTAACGAATTAGCAATTCCTTTTTCATCTTTTATTGTTTCTTGAATTTTTAGTGTACTTAAGTAGTAACGCAACGCTTTTTTATAATTGCCATAATAAAAATAAATGTTACCAATATTTCCGTGGCAACTGGCAATTTTTTTTAAGTCACCTATTTGTTCCCATATCCTTAAGCCTTTAAGAAAAAAATCTAATGCGTCATTATAATTTCCTGTATGTAGATGAAAAATACCCATGTTGGAATATGCCGTTGCAATTCCATTATTGTAGTTTGTTTTTAAAGCTTTATTTAACGCATCGTTACCATATTTTTCTGCTTGTTTGTTATCACTATTTTCCAAATATTTCCGGGTCAATAGGTTTAAAGTATTAATTAAAGCTGTATCAGCACCTTCCACAAGCTTGATTTCAACAGAGGGTGAAGAAAGCCGATTTATTACATTTAATAGTGAATCAATAGTTTCTTTGTTTGTTTGCGCCTTTAAGTGTAATACATTAAAAAGTATTGTAGATATAACTACATAGATAATAATTTTTCGCATGGCTACTGTCTTAAAAAATTAACAAGAAAAACGATGGCAAAAATCCAACAAGAATAATATCATTTGTTTTTCCAAAGGCGCATTTAAAGTTATGCGATATCACTTAACATTATCAACAACAGAGTATTTTTCTTGTTGTGTGAGTGCAATTATTTTTTTTATGTTAACATCATTAGAAAATAGTTCGTGCAAAACTATTTTTCTATGTTTTAAAGTATGAGCATCTATAGGTTGAGTATAAAGCTCACTAATGGCCATACACATTTCTTGAGCATTGTTTTTTATTGAACATAATTGTTCCATGCCCGTGTTCTCTACCATTGGGGTGTTTACAATGCAATGTCGTCCTTTAAAAAGAGCGGCAAGTAATTTTAATTTAATCCCAGTTGCCTGAAAGGTTGGTAACACATTTATTTGAGCATCTGCTATCAGGTCGTCAATTTCTGACGTGTTAATATTGGCTTTAAGTACAATGTGTTTGTGTTTTGCAACAGCATCTACTAAATCGTTTGACGGTTTTTTACCTGCAATAATTAAAGGAGTTTTTATTTTCGAAAACACTTCGTTAACTAAATAAAGCGCAGCTTCATTGTTTTCACCTACTTCCAGGTTGCCATGATATAAACAAAAATTACCAATCCCTTCCTTTATGTTAACTTCATTGTGAGGGTGAAAGGCCGTGATATGATATACGTTATTATATCGTTTTGATAGTTCTTTTTTATCTGCAGGCGATATAGCAGCTATATGAGTTGCATATTTAAGTGTTTTTTCAAAGCGTTCAAGCTTTTTGGCTTCCATACGGAAGTATAGTTTTTTAAAAATTTTTTTCTCTACTTTTTCAAGATTTTTATAATAATCATGTTCTATATTATGTGTTCTCACAATTTTTATTCTATCCTTCAATCGCTTATCTTGTAGGTGATAGCAACAATGTAAGCCTTCAAACAATATAGGATAATTATCTTTTAATAAATTGTCGATGAGTTGTTCAGACGTTCGTGTAGCAACAACAAATGGCAATGAATTAAAAAGCTTTTGTTTACTAAGTTTACGCTCGTAATAATGTACTTGCTCACAAATATTATTTAATTCCTTTGCTTCTGATCTTCCATATTCAAAACAATGTAAGTGTACTTTAATACCTTGTTCGTGGAATGCTTTAATTTTATAATAAACATCAATAACACCACCATAATTAGCAGGGTAGGGCACATCAAAAGAAATAATATGTAGGTGTTTTGATTTCAATTATAAAAACTGTTTATACACTTTCATCAGTTGTTGCTCTTCGGTTTCCCAGTTTAGTTCCGAAGCTGCAATTTTAGTGTTTTTTTTCCAATTCGTTAATGTTTCAACACTATTGAATATACTATTTATTTTACTTGCAATATGTTCTGGTTGGTGGTTTAAAATACAATCGCCAATAGCGTATTTATCAATAATTGTTTTTATTTCTATTAGATTAGATGAAAGTACAGGAACGCCAGCATGTATATAGTCAAACAGTTTGTTGGGTAAGCTATAGCGATAATTGATGTTGGTGTCTTTATCCAGCGTAAGCCCTAAATCAGCATGAGGTGTATATTGTAATAATTTTTCTAAAGGTACTTTGCCAATAAATAGTACGCGTTCTTGTAAGTTTAAATCAATAGTCATTTGTTGTAATTTGTCAATCACATCGCCACTTCCAATAATCAGTAAAATTGCATTGTTTACATATTGCATGGCTTCAACAGCTTCTTCAGCACCTCTATCTACATTAATACCAGCCCCTTGAAGCAAAATAATTTTTTTGTTGTTTGGTAAGCCAAGCGCTTCTTTACTTATAGGTGATAGGTGCTTTTTTAAAAATGGCACATTTCTAACCACATTTACATTCACTCCATATTCATTTCTATACAATGTTGCAATTGATTGATTTACAGTAAATACATGCTTAAGTTTCGGAAATATCCAAAGTTCAATGCTTTTCCATATTTTTTTCTTGAGAGGGTTGTTTTGCAATTCGGGAACTTCACAAAACACTTCATGCGTATCATATACCAGCGGTACATTTTTTAATTTAGATACAATATAATTGGGGAGTAGTGTGTCTAAATCGTTCGAAATCAATACATCACATTTTTTGAAGATAACTAGCAAAAACAATCGTAACTGATATTCGGCATAAAAAAAAGGACCTTTTTCAAACAGTAGAAACATCCGTTTGGTAGAGTAGGCTCTTGGAGTTAAATCAATGCTTTTGCGCTGTTTTCTACCTATTAAAGTTACCTTATAGCCTAAATTATGAAGAGTGGTGCATGTTTTATGTACCCGTTGGTCGGTACTTAAATCATTAACTACGGATACAATCGCACTTTTCATACTGCCACTAAAACGTATTTATAGCTAAAAAATTGTAAAACAAGATATTTTTATTGAAAAATCGGGTTAGAGTCATTTGTTGTTATTAAGTGTTTGTTAATCAGTTTTTTGTGGCGTTTGCTGGCTTGTTCGTTAAGAGAAAAAAATTATGAAACCGTGCGCAGCGAATGAAAAAACGCGATGTCGTGTTGCTTGTGCGGTAGGAATCGTTTTTTCTTGTCCCGATAGCTATCGGGATTTTCGTCCTTTTTATCAAGAAAAAAGGACAAAATGCTTTTAAAAAGCTAAAATTTTTATTTCAGCGCTAAATTTCTTCAAAAAATTAATGAAACTTTGGACCATACCACTCCTCCAACGCCCCCTGATCCAAATCCATATAATTTACGATATGCTCCACCATGCTATTATTAACCATATAAATAGCCGGCATGCTTGTTCCAGCCAAATAAACAAAATGATTGATAGGTTTACCACCCACTAACATACAATGCGGGATGCTTGAAGTGTGCGTGGCTTCGTAAAAAGCGGTCAATTTTTCTGTATCACCATTCAACACAAAGTA
>JBASCV010000074.1:0-26913 GCA_049651825.1 Bacteroidia bacterium | reverse complement strand
ATATAGGGACGTATTAAATCTTGTTCGAGCTCTAAAGCTGGGCTGTTTCTTAATGTGGAAGGCGTAATATAAACTGGCAAACGGTATTTTCTAGACAAAACTTCAACGCCTTTTATATGATCGATATGTTCGTGCGAAATAAATATTGCCTTAACCCTATTCATTGGCAAATTGAGGCGCAACATTCGTTTTTCAACCTCACGGCACGAAATACCGACATCAACTAAAACGGCCTCCAACCGGTTGCCTACGTAGTAGCAATTACCATTACTGCCCGAATTTAAGGATGCCGTTTGAAGTGCCATTTGTGAGGGTAAATATAAATTTCACAAAAAAGCCCTTGTAATCAATTGATTTACAAGGGCTTTTTTGTTTTTGCGGACCGGACGGGACTCGAACCCGCGACCTCTGCCGTGACAGGGCAGCATTCTAACCAGCTGAACTACCGATCCTAAAACCTATTCTTTTCAGAATAGGAATGCAAAATTAATTATTTTTTTTATTCTAGCAAACTTTATTGCTAAAAAAAGAAAAAAGAGCTTTTTAACACTGAATATCAATTATTTAGCCACAATTATAATTCATTTATTTACTTTTGTGAAAACAAAGCGCGCTTTTAACCGAAATTAAACACCATTTTTTAATGGAAAAATACTCACCCAAACTGTTACTAATCGTAATTGCTACTGTAATAGCACTTGCAATGTCGATAATAGGGAATTATATACTACCTACCGAATGGGGCATGCTTGTGATTGTAAGCATTTTTGTAGGCTCTTTTATTTCATCACTTTTATTGATAGGCATTATGCACTTATTGGTTTTCAGTAAAATTAATGAGCTATTAATAACTGTAAAAAACTTTCGTTCGCAAAGCGATAAACCATCAAACCCCATAAAATATGGGGGAAACGAGGTTGATAATTTGAATACCGAAATTATGGCTTGGGCTGATGATCGTAAAAATGAAATTGAACGTTTGAAAAAATTAGAGGTGTATCGTAAAGAGTTTTTAGGCAATGTTTCACATGAATTAAAAACGCCAATTTTCAATATCCAGGGCTATGTTTTAACACTTTTGGATGGTGGACTTGAAGACCCGTCAATCAACAAAAATTATTTGATGAGAGCCGAAAAAAGTGTAGACCGCATGATTACCATCATTGACGACCTTGAAGCAATATCTCAATTAGAAACGGGTGAGCTACAGATTGAACCCGAACGATTTGATATTGTTGCACTAATAAAAGATGTGCTGGAAGCTCAAGAAATGAAAGCAACAGAAAAAGGGATAGTACTCAGAGCGCCCGTTGAAACTCGTCCTGTAATTGTTTTGGCTGATAGATTTAGAATACGGCAGGTGTTGGTAAACTTGGTTGTAAATTCTGTTAAATATGGCAAGCCAAACGGAGAAACAAAAATTAGATTGTATAATGCCGGCAACACCGTTTCGATTGAAGTATCAGACAATGGAATAGGTATAGGAAAGGAACATCTACCACGCTTATTTGAGCGCTTTTACAGGGTTGATAAAAGCCGTTCGCGAGAGCAAGGAGGAACTGGCTTAGGCTTGGCTATTGTTAAACACATTATTGAGGCACATAATCAAACAATAAATGTAATGAGCACAAAAGGCGTAGGTACAGTATTTTCATTTACATTACAAAAAGCATAGCTAACACAAAACACATGGTGTTTTGTTGATTATAAAAAATTAAAAAGCTCATTGTTTATCTTATAGTATGGGAGCAAAAAGAAAACTAATAAAATTTGCACAAGTAAATACGTTTAAAAACTGTTTTTTTCTTTCGTTTGAAGAGTCGCGAAATCAAGGCCTTCCGCTAAAGGGAAAATGGAATAGCGAATATTTCAAAAACAACAACCCTATTGTATTGGAGTTGGGCTGCGGTAAAGGAGAATACACTGTTGGGCTTGCACAGCGCTACCCCAACAAAAATTTTATTGGTGTTGATATAAAAGGCAATAGAATATGGACTGGTGCAAAAACCGCAATTGAAAATAACATGAATAATGTTGCTTTTATTAGAACTCGGATAGACTACATTGATAGTTGTTTTAACACCAATGAAATTGATGAGATATGGATAACGTTTCCAGACCCACAGCCTCAAAAAACACGTATTCGGAACCGACTGACGAATATGATGTTTATTAATAGATATAAAAATATACTTAAACCTGATGGCGCAATTAATTTAAAAACGGACAACGAACCATTTTACGATTTTACGCGAGAAATTATTACAGAAAACAAACTTACACAAATTGATGCAACAAACGATTTATACGCTGATACAACCCAACGAGATGAAGCTTTAACATCTATTAAAACGTACTATGAAAAAAAATTTTCGGATATGGGTTTCAAAATTTGCTACTTAAAATTTAAGCTATAATTTATCACAGGTACTGTAATTAAAATTAAAGTTTTTTAAAGTTGACTATTTAGGTTGTTTATTCTCTATTTAGCTCGAAATAACACAACTAATAAAATATCACATCGAGCATAATCGAGATGTATACTTTTGAATAATTTAATTCATCTTTAAACAACTTCATTTATAACTGTAATGGAAAAACACCACGACTTTTTTAAAGATGTATTTGATGTTGTAAAGCTTATTCCGAAAGGACGTGTAACTAGCTATGGCGCTATTGCAAAATATTTAGGAACCGCACGTTCATCGCGAATGGTAGGCTGGGCAATGAATGCATCGCATACACAAAAAGAAAAAATACCTGCACATCGAGTGGTAAACAGAAATGGAGAGCTAACAGGCAAACATCATTTTGCAACACCTTTTTTAATGCAAGAATTACTAGAGAAAGAAGGTATTAAAATTGAAAACGACACAATAAAAAATTTCGACAAACACTTTTGGGATCCAATGAAAGAATTGGAATTATAATAAAACACATCTAACAAAAAAACGGCTGATTTAATTTCTTAAATCAGCCGTTTTTTTGTTGGAGTAATAAACTACATTAAGCCAATACTTTTTTTCCAAGTTTTGCTTTTAGATTGGTATCTAAAGCTGACAAGAAATCTTCAGTATTTAAATAGTGTTCGCCTAAAGTAACTTTGTTACCATAGATACAAACGGCTAAGTCTTTAGTCATTTTACCTGACTCAACTGTTTCAACACACACTTGCTCTAGCGCTTGGCAGAAATTAATCAACTCTTGATTATTATCTAATTTTCCACGGAACTCTAAACCACGTGTCCAAGCAAAAATAGATGCGATAGGATTAGTTGAAGTTGCTTTACCTGCTTGATAATCACGATAATGGCGCGTTACGGTCCCATGAGCAGCTTCTGCTTCCATTGTTTTTCCGTCAGGAGTAACTAAAGTTGATGTCATTAGGCCCAATGAACCAAAGCCTTGAGCAACTGTATCAGACTGTACATCACCATCATAATTTTTACAAGCCCATACAAAGTTTCCATTCCACTTTAATGCCGAAGCAACCATATCGTCTATTAAACGGTGTTCATACACTATACCTGCAGCATCAAATTTAGCTTTATAGTCTGATTGGTAGATTTCTTCGAAAATATCTTTAAATCTACCATCGTATTTTTTCAAAATAGTATTTTTTGTAGAAAGATATAAAGGCCATTTCTTTTGCAATGCTGTATTGAAACACGAGTGCGCAAAGCCTCTTATCGACTCATCTGTATTATACATAGTAAGTGCAACACCATCACCTTTAAAATTAAACACTTCAAACGATTGTGGTGCGCTACCATCTTCAGGAGTAAAAGTAACTGTTAATTTACCTTTTCCTTTGGTAACAAAATCAGTTGCGCGGTATTGGTCTCCAAAGGCATGACGACCAATGCAAATAGGCGCTGTCCAATTTGGTACTAAACGAGGAACATTTTTACAAACAATTGGTTCACGAAAAACAGTGCCATCCAAAATGTTACGAATAGTACCGTTTGGTGATTTCCACATTTGTTTCAAGTTGAACTCTTTTACACGTGCCTCATCAGGAGTAATAGTAGCACATTTGATACCCACATTGTATTTTTTTATTGCTTCAGCAGCATCAATTGTTACCTGATCGTTGGTTGCATCACGGTGTTCCATCCCTAAATCGTAGTATTTGATATCTACATCCAAATACGGAAGAATCAATTTATCTTTAATAAATTTCCAGATGATTCTAGTCATCTCATCACCGTCTAATTCAACCACAGGGTTGGCTACTTTAATTTTGCTCATTTTTATTATTCTTTATTGGTTGTGATTATATTGAAATTACTATTTAAAAGTACATACAAATATACGCTTTTCGTAAACACTTATTACGCGTTACAAAAAATCAATACCCGAAAATATCTTGTAGTGATAAAAATGTGACTGTACCGTATTTTTCAAGTGTTTTTAAATCTAAATTTTCTTTTTTGCCGAGCACCAACACATCGTATTTTTTACTTTTCAGATGTTTTTCTTCAAATGCTTTAACATCTGCTAAAGTAACAGTTGGAATTTTTTGAAATACATCTTTACGAATATCATAATCTAAACCTAATTTTTTAGCATTCTCATAATTAAATAGTATAGATGATTTTATAATTCGAGCCGAACGAATGTCTTGAATTGCTGCTTCTTTAGATGCTTTCAAATTATTTTCAGACTCTGGCATTTTGTTTATTAAATCCATCATACCAGCCATTGCTTCGGGAAGTTTATCCGCTTGTGTGCCAATATATGCAAATACATAATTAGCATCATCTTTTTTTCTAGCAGCACTATAACTACAATAAACCGAATAAGCTAATGCTCTTGACTCGCGCATTTCCTGAAACACAACAGATGACATGCCTCCTCCAAAATACTCATTAAATATGCGAATCATAGCATCATTTTCTTTGTTATAACTTCCATCTTTTGAAAACAATATAACTTCAGCCTGTTTCATATCATAATCAACTACGTATACCTTACCTGTAGCTTCCAATTCATCAAACTTTTTAGCTTCAGGTATTGGCAATAGTTTTTCTGGAACTTTGTGATAGTTATTTAACAACTCTAATAACTGATCTGTAGTATTGTTTCCATAATACAACACACGATGATTGTATGAGGTTAGCTTATTAATGATATCAATAAGTTCGGATGATTTTAACTGTTCTAACTCCTGTGTAGATAATATATTTTTATATACAGAATTTGAACCGTACTTGCCATACGAAAACAAAGCACCATAAAGAATTTCGGACTTTCTTAACTTTGCATCTGCTCTTGTTTTTATCACGTCTGCAACCAAATTTTTCAAGGCTTCGTCATTCGGTTGTGCATTTGCAAGCAGATCTTCAAACAAACGCACCGCCTTTTCGATGTTTTCGGTTAATCCACGAATACTAACCCAAACATTTTCTTCACCAGCATACACATCAACAGAACATCCTAGCTTATAAAGTTCTTGTTGAAAATCAGCAGCAGAAAGGCTTTTAGTGCCAAGATACTTTAAATAATTTACTGCAAGTTCTATTCGTTTATCGTTTTTAGTACCCATATCAAGCACATAATACATATCAAATGTTTTGTTTTCGGTATTAGGAGTAAACAAAACAGGGATATTAAACTTTGTTTTTAAGTGTGTAATATCCTTGTTATAATCTAAAAAAACAGGTTGCACCTCCTTAACTGAAGTATTTTTTATTTTAGTAAGAAACGGGCTTTCATCATTACGATTAACATCAACAGGAGTAATTTCAGGCTTTACCACTTTTTGAACACCTAGGTCTTCGCCAGTACGTTTATAAACAATTACATAATTATTTTTATAATTAGCCTTAACAAAATCAATTATTTCTTGTTTAGTAATTTTAGATAATCGATCCAATGTAGCTACATAATCTTGCCATTTGGTATCAGTAACAAATGCCGAAACAAATGCATCAGCACGCGATCTGTTTCGTTCATACATTTTTGTTTCTTCTAATTTCATATCGTTAACAATAGCAGTTAACATCCAATCAGGAAAATCACCCGCTTTTAATTTTTCAATTTGCTCCAGTAGCAAGTCTTTTGCTTGTTCAAGCGACTGCCCTTCTTTAGCTGTAGCATAAAAAATATGAGCAGAATAATCTTTTAGCTCCATATCAAATGCACCAGCTTCTAGTATGCGCTGTTGTTGATTTAAATTAAGATCAATTAAACCAGCTTTTCCGTTAGAAAGTAATTTATTCACCAACATCAACATATCAGCTTCTTTAGTGCCTGTACCAGGAAATCGGTATCCCAACAAAACACTTTCGGCATCAGGCCCTACAACTTCTTTTATAACGGGCTTTGTAATTGGCTTTTCAATAAATGGTTGATAAGCCGGAACGGGCTTACTTTTCCAAGCACCAAATTTTTCGGCAATAAGTTTTATGGTTGCATCTGGATCAAAATCACCTGATAAACAAATAGCCATATTATTTGGGACATAATACGTGTTATAATATTTTTTTATTTCTGTTATCGATGGATTTTTTAAATGATCAATTGTTCCTATTGTTGTTTGCGAACCATAGGTGTTATTTGGCCATAAACCTGCAAACAAAGCCTCCCAGGATTTTCTACTATCGCTATCTAAGCCTCTATTTTTTTCTTCGTAAACAGCTTCTAATTCAGTATGAAACAAACGTAATACGGGATTGCGAAAACGCTCCGCTTCAATTGTTAGCCATTTTTCTAATTGATTGGAGGGAATATCGTTTACATATACAGTTTGCTCATTTGAAGTATAAGCATTTGTGCCTTTAGCACCAATATTTGTAAGCATTTTATCATATTCATTAGCAATAGCATATTTTGATGCTACGCCTGAAATGCTATCAATTTGATGATAAAATTCTTTACGCTTTGCATCATCTTTTGTTTGACGATACAACTCAAAAAGAGCTTCAATTTTATCTAATTCAATTTTTTCTTTCGCATAATCTTTACTCCCGAATTTATCTGTTCCCTTAAATAGCATGTGCTCTAAATAATGAGCTAAACCTGTAGCATCTTTAGGATCATTTTTACTACCAGCTTTGGTAGCAATGTATGTTTGAATACGAGGTTCGTTTTTATAAACAGTCATATAAACCGTTAAACCATTATCGAGCTTATAAATACGAGCATTTAAGGGATCGTTCGAAACAGTTTCGTATTTATAAGACTTGGCACTTTGACCATAAGTAGATGATAATCCTAGAGCTAAAAACAGAGCAGAAAGGATAAAAAGCTTTTTGATATTTATTGTTTTCATTTTAAAGTATTGATTTTATGTAAAAATAATATAATTTGGGTAAATACCAATCAGAAATAAGGCAATTATGGTTTAGGATTTATAAGCGAATAAACAAACTCATCGTGAAATTGGTTATTGTGAAAAACATAATCTTTAAAATGAGCCTCCTTTACAAAACCACTCTTTTCTATTAATTTTATAGAAGCTTGATTATGAGTATGAATAATAGCCTCAATGGAGTGTAAATTAATTACATTAAAACCATAATCAACTATAGCCTTTAAAGCCTCCTGAGCAATTCCTTTACCAGTAAAATTAGGGTTCAGTACATAACCTATTTCTGCACGATAACTTTCATGTTTAAAATTTACATAACCAATTAAACCGATCAATTTATTAGTTCCCTTTTCGGTAATAGCCCAATTAATTCGCTCGTTTTTAGATGTAAAGCTAAGAATCATTGTTATCACTTGACTAGCGTCATCAACAGTTTTTGCAAGTGGACGCGGTATATATTGCATAGTAGTTGGATTGCTCCTAATCTCAAACAAATCATTTTTATCATCCTGATGAAGATTACGCAATATTAAACGTTCTGTTTCTATAACAGGAAATGGTGTAAAATGTAGAGACAACATCTTATTATTTGGCTAGTTTAACAAGTTCATTTATATAACTTTTATCGACCGTATAGCCGAACTGTTGCGCCTGTATAGCATCATTTTTAGCATCAGTAAAATTATTTAGTTCTTTATTTATGATAGATCTATTAAAATAAGCTGCCGCATAATTGGGTTTAAGTTTTATAGCATCAGAATTATCTACTAATGCCAATTTTAAGTTACCTGTTTTATAGTATGAATAACCTCTATAAAAATAATAATCGGCATATTGAGGCTCTAGTTTAATTAATTGATTGAGCTCTTGAATAGCTTGTTCAAAGTTTCCATCATCGGCATAAACATAAGCACGATTTCGTTTTGCATCAATAAAATCGGGCTTCATTTGTAAAGTAGTTGTATAATCAGATGCTGCATTTTTAAATTGTTTCATTAAACTGTAAGTAATACCTCTATTAAAAAACGTTTGATAATCGGTTTTATCAAGCTCTATGGCTTTAGAATAATCATTCAATGCCAAATCAAACCGTTGTTTTAAGCCATAAATATTGGCTCTATTAATATATACCTTGGCATTATTCGGATTCATTTTTATTGAAATGGTAAAATCCTGCAAAGCCCTATCAAACTCGTTTTCACTTACTTTTTTTGCACCCTTATCATACGCTACTTTATTAACCAAATAGCTTCCTCGGTTTCTGAACGATTCACTACTTGGGTATTTTTTAATCGCATCAGACCATAAGGTATCGCTGTTTTTCCATACATTGATACGTTCAGAAGTTAACTTAATAGAAACAATACCCAAAACAATAACAACAGGTATTGCAATTTTTTTTATCAGCTTAAAGCGATTATTTTCATTATACAAAAACGAATCAAAGCCAACACCAATAGAAAAAAGAATGCCTATATAAGCAAGGTATGAATACCTATCGGCCATAATAACCTGACCGACAGAAATAAATTGAAGCACAAGTGCTAATGATATGATAAAAAACGAGGCGCCAAAAGCAAAGGTTTTATTGTTTTTAAAGCTATAAATAATAAAACCAATGAATAGCAATGCAATAAATGGTACTATATAGAACACAATAGGCAAATGCCCATTTATCAGATTGGGATAAGGATAAAAACAAGATAAATTGATAGGCAAAATGAGTTTTAGTAAGTAATTAACCAAACCGTACGAAGCAAAGGATAAACGTTGTAACCAAGTGAATGTATCAATATCAGCTATTGCACCTTGCTGCACTTTTGATGCAAGCATACCATAAAAAACGGACAAAAGAAAAAATGGAATTTTTTCGAACAGTAACTTTTTGGTAAAAGCTCTATCAATATAATAATCAACCAAAAGAAGTAATAAAGGCAATACTACGGCCATTGCTTTAGATAAAATAGAAAGATAAAACAATACAAAACTGATTGAATATAGTAGTATGGTTTTATTTACTGAGGTAGCCTGAACATACTTGTAATATGCAACTAATGATGCCATTAAAAAAAACACATATAGCACATCTTTACGCTCAGCAATCCATGCAACCGACTCTACATGCATAGGATGAAGGGCAAAAAAGAAAGCCACAAAGCCTGCTGCCACAATACGTTTATTGGTTAGCAAAAAAACAAACCAAAAAACCAATGCTGTATTGAATAAGTGAAACAGCAAATTTGTAAAATGATAAGTATATGGATTGTACCCGTTTTTAGCATAATCCATAGCTAAAGATAAAATAGTAAGGGGATGATAATTATTAGAAACTATTGATTCAAATTTAAAAATCTGAACAATATTATGAGTTGAAGTGCTTTTTATTAAATTATTTTCGGCTACATATACATTATCGTCCCAATTGGTAAAACCATTTTTTAAGGAAGGCAAATAAACGATATAGGTTATAACAACAATTAACGCCAATACTATCCAAAAATGTTTTGAATAAACAGGTTGTTGTTTCGAAATTGAATCTACAACTATTTTTTCATTATTAGATTTACGTTTAGTCATTTTAATAATAAATAGAAAGGATTTTATGGAATTAACTACACAAAAATCTAATCTGCATATTTTAAAAAGATCCAAAGTCGTCCAGACTTTCTATTTAAAAGCATTTTATACACATTACCCTTATAAGAACCTTGTCTAAAATAAAAATCTGATTCTACGTTGGAATCATTTCTATTATGCTCTAAAATTAAAAAATCATCGAATGATGTAAACTTTCTTAAATCTATTTTTTTGAAAATCCAAGTCGAAACGTAATTACTTAGATCAACTATAGTCGTATCAATATCAAAAACTATATTTTTTTCATCTTTTCTTTTATCATAGTTGCAAGAACAATTTGTAACAGAAGGAATATTTATATTTGCACGTAATTCAATATTATCAATATTCATAAAATCACAAGATTTGTTATTATAAACAAATTTTGTAAAAATATAAATGCCCCCAACTAATAAAATTACAATTGATAAACTAGTAATAACTATAGTTCTTGTAACTTTCATCTGCTTAATTGCTTTTTAAATCAATCAATTATATTTGTCAGTATTTTAATATTGTTCCTTGATAGTAAAAAATAACCTTTTAAATATGTTTACCTATAGGGCAAATTAATCCCAAAAACAAATAACAGAAAAAGTAAGCTGATTAATTCAAATTAAAATGCTCCGAAGCCATTTCTTGTATAGCAGTACCAATAGCTAAAGAAGCAGTTGCTGCAGGAGAAGGAGCATTTAAAACATGAATTACATTTCCATTTACTTCAATTTTAAAATCGTCAATCATTTCGCCTTGAGGAGCTAATGCCATAGCCCTTACCCCTGCTCTACCTGGCTTTAAATCATCCATCTCAAGAGTTGGTATAAGTTTACGTAAACGTTTCAAGAAATAAGTTTTAGAAAATGCGCCACGATATTCATCAATACCAAATTTCATGTTTTTTGCAAAAAATTTCCATGTACCACCAAATGAAAATGCATCAATGGTATCTTTCATCGAAAAATCAGTTTTTCCGTAGCCTTCGCGCTTAAATACAAAAACAGCATTAGGCCCACACTCGGTACCACCGTGTATCATACGGGTGAAATGAACGCCTAGGAATGGATATTTGGGATTAGGTACAGGATAGATCAAATTTTTTACTTTACTCAATCCTTTGTCGGTTAAATCATAATAATCACCTCTAAAACCAACAATTGCTGTATCTATTTTAGCACCTTCTTTTTTAGCAATTCTATCACTTTGTAAACCAGCACAGGTAATAATGTATTTAGCTTTAAATTTAGATTTATTGGTAACAACCTCTGTATAGTCGGTATGTTTTTCAAAAGCAATGACCTCTTGCTCGTTCAACACCTTACTTCCTGGAAATTGAGCATGTATCAATTCTACATATTTACGTGAAACATCGCCATAATCAATAATACCAGTACATGGCACCCACAAACCAGCTATACCAACGCAATAAGGCTCTATTTCTTTTATTCTTTTTGCATCAATTTTTTCAATTCCTTCCACACCATTAGCAATGCCGTTATTAAATACACGGTTCATGTGTGCCAACTCCGACTCATCACTTGCAACAACAATTTTACCACAAATATCGTGTGGAATTTTATGTTCTTTAGCAAAAGCCACCAACTCTCTTCTTCCATCTACACAATTTTTTGCTTTATATGAACCAGGCTTGTAATATAAACCAGAGTGTATTACTCCCGAATTATGACCTGTTTGATGAGCAGCTACTTCCTTTTCTTTTTCAAGTACAAGTATTTTTTTGCTAGGGTATTTTATATTCAATTTATAAGCTGATGCTAATCCCACGATTCCGCCACCAACAATAATTATGTCGTACTGATTATTTTCCATACCAAAAGATTAATTTGAGTTCAAAAATAAGAAATAAGTTGAAAGAACGAAGCTAGGAAACAACCTTACCTAGAAGAAAAGCTTCAAAATGATTAAAATTCTGATAAAATCGCTAAAAAGCATTAAATTTGTATACTAAACTGTATTAAAAATGAGAACAATAGAATTTCGTGAAGCACTTCGTGAAGCAATGAACGAAGAAATGCGTAGAGATGAAAAAATATTTTTAATGGGCGAAGAAGTTGCCGAATATAACGGTGCTTATAAGGTAAGTAAAGGAATGCTTGCCGAGTTTGGTCCGAAGCGTATTATTGACACGCCTATTGCAGAACTAGGTTTTGCGGGTATAGCAGTTGGTGCAGCTATGAACGGCTTACGCCCAATTGTTGAGTTTATGACATTTAATTTTTCTTTAGTCGCAATTGACCAAATCATCAACTCTGCAGCTAAAATGATGAGTATGAGTGGTGGTCAGTTTCCTGTACCCATTGTATTTAGAGGCCCTACAGCTTCGGCAGGGATGCTTAGTTCACAGCACTCGCAAGCATTTGATAATTGGTACGCTAATTGTCCGGGATTAAAAGTAATTGTACCATCAAATCCTTATGATGCTAAAGGGCTTTTAAAATCAGCGATACGCGACAACGACCCTGTTATTTTTATGGAAAGTGAGCAAATGTATGGCGATAAGGGCGAAGTGCCAGAAGGCGAATATTTAATACCTATTGGTGTAGCTGATATAAAACGTGAAGGTACTGATGTAACTATTGTATCGTTTGGTAAAATCATTAAACAAGCTATACTAGCAGCCACCGAGCTTGAAAAAGAAGGCATTAGTGCCGAAATAATTGATTTAAGAACAATACGCCCTATTGACTATACAACGGTTATAAACTCCGTAAAGAAAACCAACCGACTGATTATTGTTGAAGAAGCTTGGCCATTAGGTTCTATTGCTACAGAAGTTGCGTTTAAAGTTCAACGTGAAGCATTTGATTATTTAGACTCACCTGTATTGCGTGTAACTGCCGCTGATGTGCCTTTGCCTTATGCACCTACATTGATAGATGCTTCATTACCTAACCCAGCTCGTATTATTAAAGCGGTAAAAGAGGTTATGTACGTAGCAAAATAATACTTACATTACATTAATTAAATAAAAAATCCGATGAAGAAATACTCATCGGATTTTTTTTATGCCTTTATAGATTATCAAACTTATTGGACGGGCATTATAGTATCATAAGTACATCCAAATCCAGCCCAAACGCCTAATCCACCACCGTTAATATTACTTATAATTGTTACTGGCGAAGCAAAGGGATTACCATTTGTTTGTTGAGCAGCCTCAAAAGTAGTGTAAAACTTAGCTGTTTTACTATCAATAGTACAAAACTTAATAAAAACAGTGTCGGTATTTCTATAGTACCATCTTGTATCATCATCCGTATCAACAGGTTCTGGAGCTGTTGGGTCAGAAGGACGATTATATGCAAATTCAAAGCTTTTGCCGTCAATAAATTTATCATCAAAAGTAGAACCTGATGGAGCCAAATAACGCCTATCTCCAGGCTGTTTTGCATACCATTTATAAGCGTGCCCTAAACCAGCAGGTTCGGAAAAATGAGCCCAAGCCCAACCCAATGTATCGCTTGGTGGTTGAGGTTTCCAATAAACTGAATCAAGGGCAATTGGTTGTGGTATGGTTGTTATTGCTGTAAATGTTTTGCCGTCAGCTTCAACAGTTAAAAAATATGTTTGATTGGGCACACCAATTACAGTTGAACCACTATATATAAGAGGAAAAGAAGCCGATGAATCGATACCCAACTGTAAAGTATCAGTAATAACACCATCGGAAACATACACTTTAGCATCTGTAACCAAAATACTGTTGGCATCAATAGTTTTTGAAACAGGACTACTTCTAGTGATAATAACCTTAGCGGGCTTTCCATTTTCAATGGTTCCTTCTATTACTATTTTTTCTTCTCCCCCTACAATACTCAAATTAATATCTTCGGTGCAACTTACAAGGGATAGTAAAAGGGAAAACAAAAGACCTCTCCCTAGCCCTCTCCACAGGAGAGGGAAACTTCGTTTGTGTGTGTATTTGTTTATTGTCATAGTTGTGTGTTTTAAAAAATCAATCTTTTTTATAATCCGCTCTCATTTGGAGAGGACTGGTTAGATGTATTAAAATTTAAAATTCCATGTTACTGAAGGTAAAATCGGGAACAAATAAATTTGTTTTGCTTTTGCTTTGTAATCGCCCGTTGCGAAACTACCTTCATTTGCAAAATAGACAATGAATGGATTATGGCGGTTGTATAAATTAAATACGCTAAAGCTCCAGCTCGACTCATAGTCTTTTGCCCATTTTTTAGGCACTTCTATGGTTGATGTATCTTTACCCTTTTTCTCGTATTGCTTAATTAATTTTTGTTTTCGTTGTTCACGTTTTTTAGTACGATCAGGTGTGTAAGTTGCTGACACATCTAATCGATGATATGCTGGCATACGAAATGCATTTCTTTCGCCATATTCAGTTACAAAATTTCCGTCAATAATATAAAACGATACGGGAACTGTTATTGCATTCCCTGTGCTGTATACCCAAACGCTTGAGAATGTCCATTTCTTACTTAAATCATAACTCAACACGACCGAAACATCGTGTCGTCTGTCGTATTTAGCATAAAACTCTTGACCTAAATTTAACTCAGGAAACCTACGTTTTGTATACGATAAAGTATATCCCAACCAGCCGTTAAATTTGCCAACACGCTTTTTTAGAAAAAATTCAGCACCATAAGCAACACCTGTCCCAAACGTAAATTGATTATCAGCGTTATCATTAACATCATTTGCTGGTAACGAACCATCTTTATATTCTATCTGATTTTTCAAATCTTTGTAATACAATTCAACCGAGGTTTCGTATTGGTTGTCGAAAAAATTTCGGAAATAACCCAATGAATATTGAGTTCCTTTTTGTGGCTGAACCAACTGAGATGAGGGAACCCATGTATCTGTTGGCAAAGATAATGCAGACAATGAAGCCAAGTGAATGTATTGTAAATTATAAGTATACGAAGCCTTTATAGACGATTTTCCATTTAACTGATAACGAGCACTTAAACGAGGTTCAAAACCGCCATACTCTTTCACTTTTTCGTTGGATGAGTAATGAATAATTTCGGTGGTTTGGCCTGTTACAGGATCTTTTACATAACGGTCGAACGGACCAATTTGCATAAAGTACGAATAACGCAAACCTGCATGCACCTTTAGTTTATCTGTTACATCAAAATCATCGGAAACATACGCGGCAATTTCATGCGCTTTATCCTTTTTTACTTTTCCAAAATCAAACTCTACATCGCCTTGCTTTGCCGAAACGCTAGTAGGGCGGAATGTGTGGAAGATATAATTTGCACCAAACCGCACTTCGTGTCTGATGCTCGGGAAATAACTAAAATCAAGTTTTGCATTCCAATCGCGAACACCCGAAAACAATTCAAACTGAAAGCCACTTTGTCCGGCACCAAATCTGAAATTATAATCGCTAAAAATAGCAGAAGTATTCATAAATAATTTACTATTAAACAAGTGATTCCAACGCAAAACACCTGTTGAATTGCCCCAAGCCATATCTAATGAAAATTGGGATGGAGCATCTTTAAACGTAAGTACATCACGTCCAAAATAACCACTTGCAAATATTCTATCCTTATCTGAAATACGATAATTTACTTTTGCATTTAAATCATAAAAATGATAACCAGAGTTTTTTAAAGGAGAATCGGGCTTTGCAAAAGGCTTTGCAAGCACATCAATATAGGTTCTACGACCTGAAATGATGAACGAACCCGTATCTTTTTTTATAGGGCCTTGTACTGTTAAACGTGATGCGATAACACCAATACCGCCTTCGGCATGGTATTCTTTATTGTTACCTTCTTTCATGGATATATCAAGCACTGAAGCCAATCGACCTCCATACTGAGCAGGCATACCGCCTTTTGTAAGTGTAATACTTTTTACCGCATCGCCATTAAATACGGAAAAGAATCCAAACAAATGAGCCGCATTATATACCACAGCTTCATCAAGCAATACAAGATTTTGGTCGGGGCCACCACCACGCACATAAAAGCCCGTATTCCCCTCTCCTGCAGATTTCACACCTGGCAATAGCTGTACTGTTTTCAAAACATCCACTTCACCCATAAAAGCTGGAATTTTTTTAATTTCTTCCATATCCATTTTTACCGCACCTACAGAAGTGCTAGTAACATTTTTATCACTACGCTCAGAAACAACCACAACCTCTTCAGTTGTAATAGCCTCCGTTTTTAAGTCAACATTAAAACGAACATCTTTATCTAGAACAATTTCTTTCACAAAATCCTGATAACCTAAATACGAAACCACCAGATGATAGGTACCTTTTTCTACTGTTATAGAATAAAAACCATATTGATTAGTATTTGCACCTTTTAATAATTCTTTTACATACACATTGGCACCTATGCTGTACTCTCCATTAGAAGCATCTTTTACATAGCCACTAATAGTGTATGTTTTTTTATCTTGGGAATAAAGTTTTATTGTGAAAAACAATAACAGAAAATTAAAAAATAGCGTTTTGATAAATATATTTTTCATTGCAGATTTATTAAACTATAAAATGAACCATTAAACCATTTTAATTATTGGGAATGCAAAGGTAGTTGCTGTGGGTTATATCCACAACTATAAATAGGTTATTATGCTTATCAAAACAGGTAAATGGTGGTAAAATGGCGGGGAAATGTAATCGAGAAGATTGAATTAATATAAAATTAACAGCACTTTTGATATTGATTTTACAAAACAACAACAAATAAGCGCCAGAACTTTCTTTTAATTGCTTTTTTTACGATATTGCATGTATGCAAAAACAATCATTGCCGCTTAGCAAACAATTGATGTATGCCTTTGGTATGATGGGTTGGAGTATAATGATTAACCTGATTAGTGTAATTTTGGTTTATTTATACTTACCACCAAGCACTAGTGGTATTCCTAATTTAATTAACCAAGCTACTATTTTTGGAATTTTCAATGCCATTGCTATAATTACAGCTAGTGGGAGGCTAATAGACACTTTCTATGACCCATTTATTGCCCAATACAGTGATAGTAGCAAAAACCCTAAAGGCAGAAGAATACCGATTATGAAATGGGCTATACTTCCGTCTTTTATATTTTGTTTTCTGGTTTTTTATCCGATAAAACATGAAGAAAGCATATTAAATACAATATGGTTGGTTTTGATGCTAATTGGATTCTATATTTCTTCAACAAGCTATATTATTCCATACAATGCATTATTACCCGAACTGGCACCAACATCAAAAGAAAAAGTTCGTTTAGCAACTTGGCAATCCATTGGCTATGTTGTAGGAATTGGAATTGCCTCCAACGCATTTAATATTGCAGTTTTATTGGAAGAATCATTTCACTTAACATCTCGCATTGAATCACTCCAATATACTGTTTTTATTATGGCGGGATTAGCAGCTCTGTTTATGTTAATAACAACATTGGCTATTGATGAAACAAAATACTGCGACACCAAACACATTGCTGTGCCAATGAAAAAAGCCATAAAACAAACATTGCAAAACAAGCAATTTCTATTGTTTATAGTTGCCGACTTCTCTTATTTTATTGGGGTAACAATTATTACATCGGGATTAATGTATTTTGTAACCGTATTACTCAAGTTGCCTGAAACAATAGGAAACAAATTGATGATATTAATGGTATTAGTATCGTTTATCTTTTACCCAATTGTAAATTATTTGTCGGATAAAATTGGTAAAAAAACAATTGTAATTTTCTCTTTTCTATTGCTATCATTGGTGTTTTTGGGTATTTATTTTTTAGGACAAATGAATATTCCCGCTCAAACTCAAATTTATTTATTGATTACAACGGCTGCTATTCCATTGGCATCGCTTAATATTTTGCCCAATGCAATTCTTGCCGAAATAATAGAAAACGACAAAGTAGAAACAGGAACAAATAAAGAAGGTATTTACTTTGCCGTACGCTACTTTTTTGTAAAAATCGCTCAAACAGTTGGAATTGCTTTATTTGCAATATTTTTACTTCAAGGGAAAGACCCTGGTAATGATTTTGGAGTAAGGTTAAACGGTATTGTAGGCTTTATACTTTGTATGAGTGCCGCATTATTCTTTACAAGGTTTAAAGAAACTAAATCGAATTAATTTCTTTAAACACATTTAATATAAATAAACAGTTGAGTTTAACAACTATTCAACCATCATTTTTCTTTTCCACAGTTCGGGAATAGCAATTGTTTCGTTTGCTTTATAATTAAAGCATACAATTACCGCCAAACCTCTTGCTGCTTCTACTTCCACCCCATCAACCAAGCGCACAATAGAACAAGTCATATCAAAACTTTTAGAACCAATACGGGATACCCAAGTTGTTACAAAGGCTTTATCTTCAAGTAATATGGGTTGTTTGTATTCCATCTCAATTTTAGCAAGAATAACACCTTCATTTACCCAATCAATTGTTACACCCTCATCTTTTAGAGCATCAAAATAAGTTAAACGAGCTAACTCGAAATAAGTAATATAGTTTGCATTGTTTACATGCCCCATCATATCAATATCTTTGAATCGAATTTGAATGGGCGTTTTGTGTTTAAATGGTTGCATAGCGTTTATGAATCGAGTTTTTCAAACACCGAATTATTACTCTTAAATTCGGGTACTAATAGTTTCATTTTTTTAACAATTGAATCATTCTCTTGTTTATCAAACGACTTAATCAAATCGTCAACAGCAAGAAATACTTCAGCATAATTGTATTCTTTTACCTTGGCGATCATTATTTGTTTATGGTGCGTAGGGAGCGTATTTTCTGAATCGGCAAGCAACTCTTCGTACAATTTTTCACCTGGGCGCAAACCAGTATATTCAATACGAATATCCTTATCCAACTCAAGTCCAGAAAGTTTTATCATTTTTTTTGCCAAATCAATAATCTTTACAGATTGACCCATATCAAAGATAAATATCTCATTACCATTTCCCATTGCTCCTGCTTCTAAAACCAATTGACAGGCCTCAGGTATTGTCATAAAATAACGGGTAATATCGGGATGCGTTATTGTAACAGGCCCCCCTGTTTCAATTTGTTGACGAAAACGAGGTATTACCGAACCGTTAGAACCTAATACATTTCCAAAACGCGTAGTGATAAACTTTGTAGTAGTAGTTTTACCCAAAGATTGCGTATAAATCTCGGCAATACGTTTGCTTGCACCCATAACATTGGTAGGATTTACAGCTTTATCAGTAGAAATCATAACAAATTTTTCAACCTTATAATTTACTGCTAAATCTGCAATATTTTTTGTACCTAATACATTGGTTAATATTGATTCGGATGGATTATTTTCCATCATAGGGACATGCTTATAAGCTGCTGCATGAAAAACAACCTGTGGCAAAAACGTACGAAACACATTATCCATACGCTCTTTGTTGCGAATATCGCCAATCACAACTTCACACAATTGATTTTTATACTTATCAAATAACTCTAGCTGTGTATCATACAAAGGCGATTCAGCTTGATCAAGTAAAATAATTTTTTCAGGTTGAAATGGAATTAACTGACGTACAATTTCACTTCCTATACTACCTGCAGCGCCCGTAACCAAAACAGCCTTTCCTTTCAACTGCTGATTTATATTGACTTTATCCAAAACAATTGGTTCGCGCTCCAACAACTCTTCAATACGTACTTTTTTAATTTGCTTAAAACTCAACTCTCCATTAATCCAATTGGTGGGAGGCGGAACAGTTAATACTTTTGTAGTATAATTTAAACAAATATCTACAATTTGTTTTTTACGTTCGGCCAATAAATCCTGAACAGATATAATCAAATGTGCTACATCATCCGACTGCAATAACTCATTTAATTTATCAATACTATATATTTTAACCCCTTCTAAAATCTTACCTTGTTTCTTTTTATCATCATCAATAAATGCAAGTACTTTGTATTTTGTACCCGCATCCCTATCAAGTGTACGCTTGGTTATTATGCCAGCTTCACCCGCACCAAAAATAATAACACTGCGTTTTTCCTTATAAGGATTAATAATTTCGGCATATAAAGCCTTAAAAATAACACGCAAACTAATCATCAAAAAAGTAGTTGCCATGTAATCAATAATAATAATTGAAAAAGGAATAGCAAATTTTTGATTGACAAAATTGTATGTAATAATGTTTATTAAAACATACACCAAACTACCAGCTGTTACAGCAATAAATATGCGTTGCGAATCTTTAGAACTGGTATACCTTACAATGCCTTGAAATATTTTGGAGATATAAAAACTAATGGCTCTTACTCCTAAAACGAGTGAAAAAACAAGTGGAAAATCATTAATAACCAATGTCGGAATAGAGAAATTAAAACGCACTAAAAAAGCTAAAATAAGCGAAAGCACACAAATACCCATATCAATAAAAAAGATAATCCAGCGGGGCATATTTTTTTGAAACAAAAAGTGTACTATTTTCATATTGTAAATTCCGAACAGATAAAAATACAAGTATTTTATTTGGGTTTCAAATTCTAAATCACATATTCTTCTTTTTTTATAGAATGTACCAATGAGGTTGATTAAAACACAATAAAACCGTATATTTGTTAACTACACCAACTATTTTTTTATTAGATTAATCAATCATCAAAAACATACTATCAAAATGGAAACAGCAATTGAATTGAAAAACGTAGCATTAGTAAACAAACACATTGCCCTAGGAGCAAAAATGGTTCCTTTTGCTGGATACCTAATGCCCGTTTCTTATACAGGATTAAATGAAGAACACCATACCGTAAGAAACGCTGTTGGGGTTTTTGACGTGAGCCACATGGGTGAGTTTATTTTAAAAGGAGAACATGCCCTTGATTTGATACAACGAGTAACATCTAACGATGCAGCCGTACTAACTGATGGCAAAGTTCAATACTCTTGCTTACCAAATGAAAATGGCGGTATTGTTGACGATTTATTAGTTTACCGTATTGATGAAAAATCATACATGTTAGTAGTAAATGCATCAAACATTGAAAAAGACTGGAATTGGATTCAGAAATTCAATACTAAAAATGTAGAAATGCATAACATTTCTGACAAAACCTCTTTATTGGCGGTACAAGGACCTAAAGCCATATTAGCATTACAAAAACTAACTGATATTAATCTATCTGAAATTCCTTATTATGCATTCAAAAAAGGAAAGTTTAACGGAATAGAAAATGTTTTAATATCCAACACTGGCTATACAGGAGCAGGCGGATTTGAAGTTTATTTTGAAAACGAAGTTGCTGAAAAAATGTGGAATGCTATATTTGAAGCAGGAGCCGAATTTGGCATCAAACCAATAGGTTTGGGAGCACGCGACACATTACGTTTAGAAATGGGCTTCTGTTTATATGGCAATGATATTGACGACACAACATCACCTATTGAAGCAGGCTTAGGCTGGATTACTAAATTCACTAAAGAATTTACAAACAAATCAACACTACTCGCACAAAAAGAAAAGGGAGTTGCAAAAAAACTAGTAGGCTTTGAAATGATTGAAAGGGGGATTCCTCGACACGATTACCCAATTGCTGATGCCTCAGGAACAATTATCGGCAAAGTAACCTCTGGCACCCAATCGCCAACGTTAAACAAAGCAATAGGAATGGGGTATGTACCAACAGCAAATGCTAAAGCAGATTCTGAAATTTTCATCATCATTCGTGAAAAACCAATTAAAGCAAAGGTTGTAAAAATTCCATTTAAATAATTATCACTATTTTTTGACGCAATATTTTGTTGTTAACTAAAAGCATATAGATGAATCCTTTTTGGACACAGATAATTATACAAACTACCTTGGAGCAAAAGAAAAAAAAAGCTCCGACTGATATCCCATATTCTGCCTATCAATTCGCTAAAGCATATAGGTCATTTGTGGTTTCTGTAAAAAGATATATTAAAGATTTTTTTTTAATATGTATTGGAATATTTTCTGCGGCATTTGGTTTTAAAGGGTTTTTACTTACTAATCATTTTATTGATGGAGGTGCAACAGGAATTTCGCTTTTAATTTCTGCGGTAACCACCATTCCTTTATCTGTTTTACTTATTGTTATTAATATTCCTTTTATTATTATGGGATATAAAATAATGGGAAAACAATTTGCAATTAAAACGTCCATTGCAATAACAGGATTAGCAATTGTTTTAGCAACAGTTACATTTCCTAATGTAACTAACGACAATTTACTTGTTGCCGTTTTTGGAGGTTTTTTTCTTGGGGCCGGCATAGGGTTTGCAATACGTGGTGGTGGGGTTATTGATGGAACAGAAGTATTAGCTATATTTTTAAGCAAAAAGCTTGGTACTACAATTGGCGATATCATTATTATTATAAATGTGATTATTTTTTCTGTAGCAGCGTATTTATTGGGAATTGAGGTCGCACTCTACTCCATGATAACATATTTAGCCGCATCAAAAACACTTGACTTTATTGTCGAAGGAATTGAAGAATATACAGGTGTAACCATTATTTCTTCGCGCAATGAAGAAATACGCAAAATGATTATAACTAAGTTAGGCAGAGGAGTTACAGTTTATAATGGTAAGCGAGGCTATGGAAAGCAAGGCGAATCAAGAGAAATAGACATTATTTATACAGTAATTACAAGGCTTGAATTAAACAAACTAAATTCTGAAATAGAAAAAATTGATGCCAACGCATTCGTTGTAATGAATGCCGTAAAAGATACAATTGGTGGCATGCTAAAAAAACGCCCGTTAAAGCACTAAAATTAATGACTGCACATACTGAAAATACTTATTCAAATACTAAATCACTTATAGTTGATGTTTGTTTATCGCCTTACTTATATCCTGTATATGAAAGAGAAAACACAATAGTTGTTGTGATTGACATTTTACGTGCAACATCAGCCATGTGTACTGCTTTTGAGCATGGCGTAGAAAAAATAATACCAGTAGCCACTCTTGAAGAAGCTACAGAGTACAAAAAGCAAGGCTTTTTGGTTGGAGCCGAACGCAATGGCATTGCTATTGAAGGCTTCGACTTTGGTAATTCACCCTATTCATACATGAATGAACAAATAAAAGGGAAAACCGTTGTTATTTCTACAACAAATGGAACACAAGCAATACATGCAGCAAGAGGTGCTTACAAAGTTGTTATAGGAGCATTTACAAACATTACAGCTCTTTGCAATTGGCTCAAAAATGAAAACAAAAATGTACTATTGCTTTGTTCGGGCTGGAAGAACAAATTTAATTTAGAAGATACATTATTTGCGGGGGCTGTAACCAACATACTTTTAAAAAACAATAATTTTAAATATGGAGATGGGGCTTTAACAGCAAGCTACCTATACCAATCGGCACAAACAAACCCATATAAATATTTACGAAACTCATCGCATACAGAACGATTAGCAGCAATGGGATTAAAAAAAGATATAAAATACTGTTTTACATTAGATCAAACAGATGTTATACCTATACTTGAAAATAAATATTTGGTAAAAATGAATTAACACTCAACTTCGTATTTTTGAATTATAAAAACATAAAATAAAATGCGTAAGCTAATCATTTCATTGGTAATTATACTCTTTGTTTTGTGGGTACTTCCCAACAATAAAAGTGCCTATTCTTGGGGATTTTTCGCTCACAAAAAAATAAACAGAATGGCTGTTTTTACACTGCCTCAAGATATCATGGGCTTTTACAAAAAACACATTGAATACATTTCGGAACATGCCGTTGACCCTGACAGAAGAAGAAATGTAACTGCAGATGAAGCACCTCGTCATTACATAGATATTGATCATTATGGTCCTCACGCATTTGATTCAGTTCCTAAATTTTGGAAAGCTGCAGTAAAAAAATATACAGAAGATACGTTAAAAGCTTACGGAATAGTACCTTGGCACATAGAAAAAATGGTGTACCGTTTGCAGGAAGCATTTAAAAACGAAAACCTCGATTTAATACTTCATTATTCTGCTGATTTAGGTCATTATATTGCTGATGCTCATGTTCCATTACATACTACAGAAAATTACAACGGACAATTAACCAACCAAAAAGGGATACACGGTTTTTGGGAATCGCGTATTCCTGAACTAAAATCAGAAGGATATGATTATTGGACAGGGCGAGCAAAATACATTGAAAAACCACTCGATAAAGCGTGGGCTGCTGTAAAAGCAAGTAACGTGGCTGTTGATTCGGTACTTAAATTTGAAGCAGAGTTAACTGCAAAATATTCGCCTGATAAAAAATATAGCTTTGAAAACAGGGGTGCAACCTTAACCAAAGTTTATTCTGTTGAATTTACAGAAGATTATAACCGAATGTTGAACGGAATGGTTGAACGCAGAATGCGTGAAGCAATTATTACAGTAGGGAGCCTATGGTATACAGCTTGGGTAAATGCAGGCAAACCCGATTTAAATCGTTTTGGCGATAAAAATATTTCCGACTCATTAAAGAAAGCGCATGCAAAAGAAGAAGAAATGTGGAAAACAGGAAAGATTCAAGGAGCCAAAGGTCACGATGATTAGAGATTATCGTTAGCACTTATATCCCAAACCATTATTGCTCTATCGTCACTTACCGAAACTAAATACTTATTATAAGTAGTCCACAATAATTTATTTACAGAATTTACATGTCCATCATAATTTTCTTTGCTAATTCTCACTTTAAAATCAATAGTAATTGCATCCCATATTTTTATTGTTTTATCTCTACTTGCAGTAGCAAACAATAATCCATCAGGACTAAATACAATATCGTAAATAGCAAAATTATGCGCAGGAATACTTTTAAAAAGAATATAATCTTCAGTAGTACTCCAAACATTCAAATGAGCATCTCGGCCCCCAGTCAATAAAAGGGTACCATCTGGTGAAAACTTCACACTATTTGTTGAAAATTGATGAGCAGAAAAAACTTTTTTTACATTAAGAGTATACAAATCCAAAACATACACCTTGCCATCGCCAGAAGCTACAGCCATTTCATCGGTTACTGGACTGAAATCAATACTACGTATTTTTGCATTAGATACTTTTTTTATTTTTAAAACCGAAAAATTTTCAAGCGAGCAAACTGCAATACAGCCATCAGCCGATGTTGTATAAAAGCAATTAGTTTTGATAGAATACTTTATATCAAATACAGGAGCGCTATGATTTTGAAGTATTTTTAGTTCTTTTTTTTCGTTCAAATCAATTACATGTATTTTCCCTTCAGTAGTACCTACAATTATTGTATTTTTTTCGAACACGTACTTTAACGAATAGATTGCTGATGGAAACGAAGCCGCAAATTTTTCAGCTTGTAATTTTTTCAAACTCCAAAGTGCCACATATTTATCACCACTAGAGGTGTAGAAAAGAAAATCAGAAGCTCCGCTATCAATAGCATATACAGCACCATTGTGTCCTGTAAATGTTTCTATTTTATTTACATTTAAATTCATAGTGTTCGCAAACAGCACTTATTCAACAAATAGAATCGAGAAAAATTAGTTACTTGCAATAATAAGCCAATTAGCTCCATTGCTCACAACAGTAACATACTGGTATTGTACACTTAACAACACTGTTAAAGCACCATCAATGGTTTGAGCACCATCAGCATCTACAGTAACTGTTTGCGCATCAATATTTTTTATCGTATACGTTCGCCCTTTAATACCAACAGCAGTAGGCAATGTAATTGTAGTTGTTCCCGAAACAGCAACAATATCATCAAGCAAGGTTAGCGTATACGCAGAGCTTTGTGAAGTAAAAGCTGTAGTGTAACCATTGGCTGTTATAGCGCCTGAAGTTTTCACATCAGTTATAGAAGTATTCCCCAATTGCACCATGTTACTAGCAGTAGGCTCTGCATCATATCCGATAGCAGTTGAATTAGAATAATTTGAGCTATTATGAAAAGCACGATGCCCTATAGCGGTATTATGCGTTCCTACTAAATTTGAATCAAGCGCATTCACACCAACTGCAACATTACGGTTACCTGTAACACTCATTTTTTGTGCATCGTTACCTACCGCTACGTTATAATCGCCCGACAAATTATAATATAAGCTACCATTACCAACTGCGGTATTTTCTTTACCTGTTTGATTGTAGCCTAAAGTGCCTGCACCCAAAGCCGTATTATAATTACCTGTTGTATTAAAATACAAAGCACCTACACCCAACGCACTATTATACTGACCTGTTGAATTGAGCTTTAATGCCGAAGTTCCAACTGCAACATTGTAACTCCCAGTAGTATTTGAATACAATGCACTGTCGCCTATTGCTGAATTAACAAACCCGGTAGTATTAGAATATAAAGTATTATTACCAAATGCTGAATTAATGGCACCTAAAGTATTAGAATAAAGCGCATTAAATCCATAAGCTGTATTGTAAAACCCTGCTGTATTAGAAAACAAAGCCTTTGAGCCCGTAGCTGTATTATAATTACCAGTAGTATTTGTTTTTAAAGCGTTATTTCCTAATGAGGTATTATCTTGTCCAGTAGTATTAGCATATAAAGAAGACGAACCAACAGAAGTATTATTTACACCCGTAGTATTACGATATAATGCCATTGCGCCCAAAGCTGAATTATTACTTGCTGTAGTATTAGAATACATTGCAGAATGACCCACAGCAGCATTTTTTTGACCAGTTGTATTAGAATACAGGGTACTATCTCCAACGGCCGTATTATAAGAACCTGTAGTATTGGAAGAAAGTGCTAAAGCTCCAACTGCTGAATTTTCAGCACCAGTAGTATTTAAACGCAATGCTCTTCTACCAACTGCTGTATTTCTATCACCAGTTGTATTACTATAAAGCGTTGAAATACCAATTGCAACATTATTTGCGCCTGTTGTATTACTATAAAGCGACTGTACTCCAAGAGCAACATTATTAAAACCTGTATTATTATTATATAAAGCTTCTACACCAACTACAGAATTATC
>JBASCV010000073.1:0-4597 GCA_049651825.1 Bacteroidia bacterium | reverse complement strand
AGTATATTCAAAGGGTTCAATAGGGTATAGTTTTGTGTATCCCGAAACTAAAAAAACAGCACCCATTAAGGCGCTGAGTATACACAGCAAGAGTTTTTTTAATGTCATTGGGTAAAGTGATGAAATAAAAAAAGCGTTTCGTAAAAGTACGAAACGCTTTTAATTAAATTTTGTCAAAATTATTTTAGTTCACAAGTTCTAACAACAGTATTTGTAACGTCACTGATACCGTTATTATAAGTATAAGTATAAGTAGTGTTTAAGCAATTGGCACGAGCAGCACCTTTGCTAGATTCGTTGTAAACTGTAACATCTGGAGTTGGATCAGCAACGCCATTTGTTGTACTAGTACAAGTACATGTACGATCTTTTTTGCAAGATGCAAGTGAAGCTGCAATAACTGCAACAAATAATAATCCTTTTTTCATTTTTCGTTTTTTTTTTTGGTTAATTTTAGTGCAAACCTAGAAATATTATCTAGTATTAGCAATAAATAGATTGGTTAAATTTTATAGTATTTATTAATAGAAATCGCTATTTATTTTAATTCACAAGTTCTAACATCTGTATTTGTAACGGTAGTCATTCCGTTATTATACGTATAAGTTGAAGTACTATTTACACATACTTTTTTAACATCACTTTTTCTTGCATCGTTTACAACAAATACTTGAGGAGTTGGATCTGCAACACCATTAGTTGTTGTTGTACAAGTACAAGTGTGATCTTTTTTGCAAGAAGCAAGCGAAGCTGCTATGACTGCAACAAATAATAATCCTTTTTTCATTTTTTTAAATGTTTTTGGTTAATACGGATGCGAATTTATAAATATTATCTGAAATAAATTGCTCTTATTTTATAACTTATTCACTTACTGTAAGTTAATAAGTTTGATTGCTGATGTTTTCTTTGTTTTTTTTATTAAATATCTGATTATTAGTTATTTATATTCTTTTGTTGGGATTGCACCGTTAACACTAAACCCATCTACAGCTTTTATATTTACGGGTAGTCCATTGCTACTAACGCTACTACTACTAATTTCTTTTAGGTTTACTGGCAAAGTGCCATAAAAACTACTTCCACCTATTTCTTTTAAGTTAATAGGTAATGCCCCATATACGCTACTACCACCTATACTTTTTACATTTACATCCATTTGCTCGCTAACAAGCCTTACATTAATCGAGCCATCATCGTTAATGGGTACAGTAGCAAATTTGTTGAAATTGAATTTATCCGCTTTTGCTTCATTTACAACTGTGCTGTTTTGTAAAACAAGTAAAACTAATGATACTGCAATTACTGTTAAAATAAGTTTGGTATAAAAGTCTGTTTTCATGATGGATTGTATTTAAATTGTTTATAATCTATTTATAATCAAGTAAATATAGCAATAAGTGTACCAAGAGCCAAAATTTGAGAAACAATGTGTAACATTCAAGAAGCGACATTAAATACTCAAGAATTCCGATTCGAGTATCAAAACAAAAGATTTAATAACTATTTACTAATCGCTATTCACTATTCACTATTCACCAATAAAAAACTAACTTTGTGCCTCAAAACATAAAAAATGGCAAAATTACAATTTGGAAAATGGCTGGGTGGTGGCCTAGGTTGGGCCCTAGGTGGCCCTCTTGGTGGAATTCTAGGCTTTGCACTAGGTTCAGCTCTTGATGCTGCTTCTGTTACTGTAAAAGACGATAAAACCCTTGAACATGATAGATATTCAAATACACACGTAGGTGATTTTACTGCCAGTTTATTGGTGCTTTCGGCAGCAGTCATGAAAAGTGATGGACGAGTAATGCAAAGTGAATTGGATTATGTAAAAAAATTCCTTGCTCGTCAGTTTGGTGAAGCCAACGCCCAACAGCAATTGCTCATGCTAAAAGAAATCCTAAAGCAAGATATTCCTTTGCATCAGGTCTGCAACCAAATAAAACATTTTATGCCTCATTCCGAAAGGCTACAAATCATTCACTACCTTTTTGGAATCTCAAAAGCCGATAATCATGTGCACGAGTCGGAATTACAAACCATACATACCATTGCTAATTATTTGGGAGTAAGTACAGCCGATTTCAATTCACTAAAGGCAATGTACTTTAAAGATTCAGAAAGTGATTATAAAATACTTGAAATACCATCAACCGCTACCGATGAAGAAGTAAAAAAGGCATACCGTAAAATGGCAGTTAAGTTTCATCCCGATAAGGTAGCAGCTTTGGGCGAGGAAGTTCAAAAAGCCGCAAACGAAAAGTTTCAGCAAGTACAACAGTCTTACGAAAATATCAAAAAACAAAGAGGGTTTAGTTAAAAGATGTAAGTTTCAAGATTTAAGACACAAGACACAAGAGTTAAGAGTTAAGTTTTTGAATGTTAATTAGTGTATGGGCACAATCAACAGCAACCGATTTATAAATTTGTAGCAATTTGTTTATCGTTAATCTTAACAATTAAACAGTCCCTTTACAATTAATTCTCAGGAACTATACTTAATTGGTTGTAGTTACTTCAAATCCGTTTCTATCGATGCAATCGCATTACCTGCTAAAACTTCAATAAATTCAGGGTTGTTGGTTTTACTAAATAAGTCAAATTTGCTATTGCAAATAAAATGCAGTGCATCTCTTCTAAACAAGCTATTATCAACCAAAACACCATACTTTCTGGTGCCATTTTTTAAGTAAATAATTGCTTCTATTGCTGGGTTGTTTGTTAAATAACCATTCATAATATCATTATTTTTATTTAACACAAATATCCAGCCTTACTATTAATGAATTGTTAATGGGCGTTTACCATATAATTAAATTGTTTTCTATAAAAGCAAAAAGGCTACTTCACTTTAGTGAGCAGCCTTTTTGCAACAATTTTAATTATCAAAATACTATTCTGTGAAAATCAATTTTTTAGTAACAATTGAATTATCAACAGTTAGTTTAACAAAGTAAATACCACTATTAATTTGGTAAGCACCTTTTGATAACTCAATTGAGTAATCGCCTGCTGCTTGGTTTTTATTGTCAACAACCATTATTTGTTTACCAAGTAAATCAACCAATTCAACTTTGGTAGAAGAAGTATTATTCAAATGGTACGAAAGTGTGGCTGTTTGGCTTGATGGATTTGGATACAACACAACTCCATAATCTGAACCATTTTCGTTAACACCTAAAACACCAGTAATATTTATATCATCAATAAATACGTTGTTACTTTTGTTACCTGATGTATATTCAAATTTAAAACGAACATTTGCAGTAGCGCTATTATTCGGTATCGTTACTGTATGCAACGCCCATTGCTCAGCCGATGTTGGCATAAAGTAGTTGGCATTAAAACCATTATTATTTAATTCTGGCCCTAAAATTGTTTTACGTAGTGTCCAGCTTTGACCACAATTGGTTGACGTGTAAACTTTTAATTGGTCATTTAAATCTTCACTACTTAATGCTTTAGAGGCTGCCGCACATCTAAAGGTTAGTGATGCTCCTGTAACATACGATAAGTCAAAACGAGGAGTAATAAACTCATCCACATCATTAGGATAAGTATAACCATAACCTTGCAACATCATACTGTTATTGCTGTTATAACCAGCGGTTACTGTATGCGCCCAATATCCTGCGTTGTTATCATGATTATAAGTATGCCAACTGTTATATGACGAACCTTCAAAATCTTCAGAAGCTAAGTTGTAATAAGTTGACCATGAAGGGCTTACGTGTATAAAATACTCTTTGCTAATTGAATCGGTGCCTGAAGCATTCGTAGCAGATAAAGTTACTCTATAGTCGCCCGCTGTGTTGTATGTAACAACAGGGCTTGATGCTGTTGAGGTTGCTGGTGTACCACCTTCAAATGTCCATGTTCTGCTAGTTTCTGTTCCTTGCATAATGTTTTTACTGAAAGTTACTGTTGCACCTTCGCAAATATTGGTACGATTTGCATAAAAATCTGGTTTTGGAACACAAACCGCCAATGCTTGTCCTGCATCATCAGCACCCGTAGCAGCTAAATTTGCTGGCTTCCAAAGATTATTTCTGTTTGAAGTGTTTTGCTCCAATGCAGCTCTCATTCGCTCTTTTTGTCCTTTTGTAAACATTACAGAGCAATATGAATAATCCATATAGTTTTGAGTGTTTTCAATTGTTCCTGCCGAACCGATGAAGTTTACATTATCAATACTAAATGTTCCTAATGTATCTTCTGCATTCCATCCATAAAAACGGAATGTTATAGGAGCAATTAAGTTGGTATAAGAGCTTCCACTCAATGTTATTCTGCTACCAGCTAGGTTAACAGTTGTATCAACGTTACAGAAAAACTCGTTAGTACCTTTTATACTCAAATTGCTATTAGCTGGGCTAATTGATGCTGTTAAATTGCTCGCATAGTTGTTGGCACTTGAGCGAACAGCATAGGTACGTGCACCATCAGCCGAACGTTGAAAATTAAACGTTATGCCTGTTAAAGTTAAACTTTTGCCAAAATCTGGAGCAATTGTTACTTCATAGTATTTTGATGTGTTAATGCTACCTGTAAGTGAATCATAAACGGTGGTACTATCTGGCGCTCCAGTGTCCCA
>JBASCV010000072.1:0-8120 GCA_049651825.1 Bacteroidia bacterium | reverse complement strand
GCTCATTGATATATTGAAAACTTTGAAAAAAAGTTTCCAACATATCAACAAGCCAAAAACAACAATAACAAAAATGTTTTTAATTTGTAAAGAAAATCACAGTCCGAAAATAGGGAGGGTTACAATGTCAAGAAAATTAGTATTATACATCGCTACTAGTATTGATGGTTTTATTGCTAAACCCAATGACGATCTTAGTTTCCTATCACTTGTACATAAAGATGGAGAAGATTATGGATATGCTAAGTTCATGGCTTCGGTCGATACTGTTATCTTAGGGCGTAAAACCTATGATTGGGTTATGACTCAGGTAGCTGAATTCCCTCATACTGATAAAATAACATTTGTAATAACACGAACTCCAAAGCAAAGTATCGGAAATACTCATTTTTATACAGGTAATATTCAAACACTTATTGACGAGCTAAAAAATAAACCAGGTAAAAATATATTTATTGATGGTGGCGCACAAATTGTAAATGAATTGTTGAAAAAGCAATTAATCGATGAATTTATTATCTCCATAATTCCTATCGTGCTGGGGCAAGGCGTAAGATTGTTTCACGACAATAACCCTGAACAGGTACTGAAATTAATAGCTACCCAGCATTTTGATACAGGTTTAGTACAGTTGCATTATACAAAGCATTAAGTTATTTGCCGAGTTATAAAAAAGGAAAACATGCGTTTAAAAATTGCAAAAAACAATTTTTAACATTACATTGTACTCTTGTTTTAGTAAGTGTTTTGGCGAATGAAAAGTTTCAGTAATTATTTTCTTTTTATTTTTTATCTGCTTTCAAATTCTTTATTTGCACAACGAGGCAAAGATGGCAATGTAACAATTAACACTTTTAATCGTATTGTAAATGAGTACGCTACATTAACCGCTGACGCATCTGTTGGAGATAATATTTTAACTGTTTCTGCTAGTGGTTTAAATACAAATAATAGGTTTGCTAGCACTTTAACCAGTGGCGATTTGATAATGATTATTCAAATGCAAGGTGCAACTATACTTGGTGCGCCAGATACAACCTATCCAATTTTTAGCAATCCAGATAATGCTACCTGGGGAAGCATTACAAATTACAATAATTGCGGTAATTATGAACTAGCACAAATTGCACAGGTTTCAAGTAATACAAGTATTATTATTGATTGCGGATTAAAACACAATTATACTGCCACAGGAAAAGTACAGATTGTTCGTATTCCCCGATACAATACACTTACAATTAATTCACCTGGTGTGCTTACTTGTGAAGCTTGGAATGGCTCTATTGGAGGCGTTTTGGCCGTAGAAGTGAAGGGTGATGTTACAATAAATAGTGGTGCTAAAATCAATGCCAATGGAAAAGGCTTTAGAGGTGCAGCTTTATATACACCATCTCCCTCACGTTCTCAATTTCCTTGGTTTTCATCCATTAGCACTGAGATGTCCGCAAATAAAGGTGAAGGCATTGCTGGTAGTGGCAATGATTTAGTTCCTTATGGCGGACAATATGGAAGGGGGGCTGCTGCAAATGCTGGTGGTGCAGGCAATGTATGGAATTGTGGTGGAGGAGGTGGTGGAAATGCAGGACCAATCAATTTATATACAGGCATGGGTAACCCCGATGTTACTAACTCAAATTGGGCCACTGCATGGGATTTGGAGTATGTTGGTTTTTCTAGCACAATATCTTCGGGTGGTGGTAGGGGCGGCTATTCTTTTTCTGCTAATGACGAAAATGCGTTAGTAAATCCGCCTGACGACATTATTTGGGGAGGTTATGCACGTAGAAACTTTGGTGGAATGGGAGGCCGACCACTCGACTACTCTACAGGACGCATTTTTATGGGCGGTGGTGGTGGTGGTGGCGAACAAGATAATAATCAAGGTGGAGCAGGGGGGAATGGAGGTGGAATCATACATATTACTTCCTATGGAGCTATTACTGGTACTGGTAACGATTCAATTTTAGCAGATGGGAATAATGGTGGCGATTCATACGTTTCGCCTCCGCTAACAAGTTACAGCGGTAAAGATGGTGCTGGTGGAGGTGGCGCTGGCGGAACAATAATAATTCATTCATATAATACAGCAGGCCTTGTTTTAAGTGCTCAAGGTGCAAGAGGAGGTGACCAACGCCTCACTTCTGGTTCGCTCTATTTTGGCGAAAAAAATGAAGCCGAAGGTCCTGGTGGTGGTGGTGGCGGTGGATACATTGCACTTAGTGCAGGCAACCCTATTCAGCTGGTAAATGGTGGTCGTAATGGAGTAACAAATTCTGATGGTATGACAGAGTTTCCACCCAATGGCGCAACTAAAGGAGGGGCAGGCCTTTCAAATCAGTCACTTCCTATTGTTGATTCGCTTTACGTTAATGCCATTACAATTTGTGCTGGCGATTCAGTTGATTTAGTTGCTTATATGAATGCATCGCCTGCCCAAAATATTAGTTGGTTTGACGCATTGGTGGGAGGTAACAATATAGGCACAGATACTTTGTTTACAACAGCTTTGTATAGCGATACTGTTTTTTATGCAGGTCAATGTCCTGGTAATTATCGTGTTGCTCTTGCTGTTACTGTATTGCCTAGCGATGCATCCATATCAATAACTTCCACACTTGGTAGTGCAATTTGTCCTGGAACAAGTGTTAATTTTTCTTCTGTTACTGTAAATGCTGATTCGGTAGCTAGTTATAATTGGTTTGTAAACGGCACGCTAACAGGTATTGATTCTGTTGGTTTTGTTAGTTCAACTTTACAACAAGGCGATAGTGTATTGTGTATGCTTGTACCCACTTCTGGTTGTGCTGCCGGAGATACAGCTTTTTCCAATACATTGGTAATACAGGTGCTACCAACGCTTGTGGCAAGCATTAACATTTCCTCAAGCCCTAATGATACTATTTGTGCTCAAACGCCTGTAACCTTTTCTGCTAACCCTGTAAATGAAGGAAATACTCCTGTCTATCAATGGCAGCTAAATGGTGTTAATGTCGGTACCAATAGCCCAACTTATACAAATGCTTTGTTAAATAATGGAGATATTGTAACGTGCATATTAACATCAAACGCCAATTGTGTTACAGCTTCTCCAGCAACATCTAATTCAATTGAAATTACAGTAAACGCATTACCTCAACCCAATATTGTTTCTGACATAACGAGTGGTTGTCATTTACCCTTGTGTGTGCAGTTTAACGAAACAAGCGGAATACAGTATACGCAATTAACCTATGATTTTGGCGATGGAAATACTGCAAATACAGCTGTTGCACAAAATTGTTTTACACAAGCGGGTAATTATTCAGTTGCTATAACTGTTGTTGATTCTAATAACTGTATTGCTACTAATGTTGTAAGCAATATGGTAGTTATATCAGAAACACCCACTGCAAATTTTACAATAACACCTACCACTGATATTGTTGCTAATACACAGGTATTATTCACTAATACATCTATCAATACAAATGCTGTTGCTTGGGATTTTGGCGACTCACTGTCTTCTGGCAACACCTCAATAGCAAACACGCCTCAATATTCATATCCCCAAGGTGGAAGTTTTTGTATTCGTCTTATAGCTTTTAATCAGGCTGGATGTACAGATACACTTATACAGTGTATAAATGTTTCCAACCAACCATTAATCAATATTCCTAATATATTTACGCCTAATGGCGATGGTAATAACGATGTATTCTTTATAACTACTCAATCCATTACAAAACTATCATGCACTATTTTTAATCGTTGGGGAATAAAAGTAACCGAATGGACTGATATTAATGCAAATTGGGATGGTAAAATAGCTGACGGTAAATTAGCAAATGATGGTGTTTATTTTTATATCGTTAACGCCCAAGCTACAGATGGAAGTGAAATCGTTGAAAAAGGCTATTTGCAGTTGTTGACGAATTAAACCTGCACCCACTTGTAGTACCTATGTATATAATTTAGTAATTTTGTTTACCATTTAATTGTTGTTATGACTCCTGTTTTTCGTAAAATAATTTTAGCATTTATTTTTATGTTGCCTTTTATGGCTTTCTCTCAAGAGGCAATGATAAAAGCCGAAAAAGAAAAGGCACCAGCTAGTTCTCGTGCTCAACGAAAAAAAGCAAAACAAAAGTGGAAAGAGCAACGTAAAGCCGAAATGGATCAACGCAAAGCTGTAAAACAACATCATAAGCAGTTACAAGATAAAGCAACCAGAAAGAGGATGAAAAAAGAGAAAAAAAAGGCAGAGCGGTTGAGAGCAAACAAAAAGGAGTCAGGTTTTGTACGTTGGTTGAAATACCGCTAATCCCTTTTAATTCCAATATTTTAATGTTATCTTTGGTTTACCTCAGATAATAAAATGGCAAAAATATTTTCCCGTTTTTTATTTATTTTAATGGCAGTACTTTGTTTTCATTACAATGGTACAGCACAGTCCTACTATTTTAAAAATTATTCTGTTGATGATGGTTTACCATTTATAAACGTGTCAACAATTTTTCAGGATAGCAAAGGTAATTTATGGTCGGGTGGATATGGTGGTTTAAGCAGGTTTGATGGTATTACATTTACAAACTATACCCCTAAAAATGGATTAATGAATCATGCTGTTACCTGTATTTCCGAAGATAATAAAGGTAATTTGTGGATTGGAACAATAAAGGGAATTAATAAATTAACGGGTAAAGTTTTTAAATCATATACCACTCAGCAAGGTATTATTAGTAATTCTATAAAAGCGGTACTTAAAGATAGCGATGGTAATTTATGGTTTGGAACTGATAAAGGCGTTAGTAAACTTGTTGATGGTGCTTTTGTAAATTATGCTATTCAAGATGGTTTGGCAAATGATAATATCAACTGTTTGTTTGAAGATAATTATTGTAATGTTTGGTTAGGTACAAACAAAGGACTAAGTGTATTTAATGGAAAAAAAATCACCAATTACAACCTCCCTTCATCCAATGCTAATGAAACAATAAATAGCATTGCAGCCGATTTTCAAAATAGTATATGGGTTGCAACCAATAATGGTTTGTATTTATTTCGTAACAATAAGTTTACTCCTCACAAAGCATTCGTTGGAAAAAATGTTAAATCATTAGTTGTGGGTAATAGCGGTGAGCTATGGGTTGGTACTACTACAGGGCTTTTAAAATTAGAGAATAATAAAATCAGTACATACACCCTTCACAAAAATAAAAATAGTGAACTTATTAGTAGTTTGTTTATTGATTTTGAAAATAATTTATGGATAGGTACTTATGCTGGTTTATTCAAATACAGAGCAAACCCCTTTGTAAGTTTTGGTATAGAAGATGGATTAACCGATCAGTTCATTTATGGTATTTTACGCGATGCTGATAAAAAGCTGTGGGTGGGTACTAAAAGCAATGGTTTATTTAAATTTGAAAACAATCGATTTTATCAGCAGAAAAAAATCAAAGCAGCTAGCATAAATGCAATTTTTGAAAATAACGATAAGCGATTATGGTTAGGAACAAATGAAGGATTGATTATTTATAATGGCAATGAGGTTGTTACTCATAAGGATACTTCTACTGTTTTTAAGCGTAGTATTAATTGCTTTTATAAAGACACTAAAAATAATATATGGTTAGGAGGCATCGATGAAATTTATAAATTCGATGGTAAAAATTATACTAAATACTCTATTGCCACTAATGCTCAAAACATTGAAGTATGGACGATTATCGAAGATTTGAACGGAACAATTTGGGCTGGAACATATTTGGGTGGTTTGTTTAAATTGAATGGTAATGTTTTTGAATCATATAATTCTAAAATTGGTTTTAAAAGCGATTCCTATTTAGCCTCAATTCGCGATAAGCAGGGAACTCTTTATTTTGGAACAATGGATGGATTGTTAATGTTTAATCCTACCGATGAACAGTTTACATACTTTACCGAAACAGATGGGCTCAATTCTGATTTAGTATATTCATTAACTTTTGGAAAAACACAAAACCAAATATGGGTGGGAACCAATCAAGGTTTAAATAGGATAGATATTAATGAATTTAAAAATAACAAACAAAAAGTAATTATTCCTTTTGGTAAAGAAGAAGGTTTTTCCGGTGTTGAGTGCAATTCTAATGGTACTTGGGTTGATGATGATGATGTCATTTGGTTTGGAACAGTAAACGGAATTATAAAGTACGATCCCAATAAATACATTAAAAATACTGAAGAATCTAAAACAAGCATAAGAGGCTTTCGCTTGTTTTATGTTGATACAATGCTTTTGAATAACATGCATTTATCGCATGATAATAATAATATTACCATTTATTTTTCAGGTGTATGCCTTACCAATCCAGCTAAAGTTAAGTATTCACACATTTTGGAGGGCTTTGAAAAAACATGGTCACCATATTCTAAAGAACGGTTGGTTACTTATTCTAACTTACCACCAGGCAGCTATACATTTAGGCTAATAAGCGCAAATAACGAAGGATTGTGGAATAGGGCTTCTGTAGATTTTAAATTTACAATAGATAAACCTTTTTGGAAAAGATGGTGGTTTATAACCATTGTTACTTTGTTCGTAATAACATCCATCACGCTCATTGTTCGTTTACGAATTATAAACATTAAAAATCGTGAAAGGCGCAAAACCGAACTAAATAAACGAATTGCAAATATTGAGTCACAAGCATTGCGAGCACAAATGAATCCTCATTTTATATTTAATACATTAAGTTCTATTCAGCATTACATCTCCAATAACAATACAGATGAGGCTTTAAAGTACTTATCAAAATTTGCAAAGCTAATGCGTAAAATCATGGAAAACTCTAAACAACCCATGATTACAGTTGCCGAAGAGGTTAATGCACTTAATTTATACCTCGAGTTGGAAATTATGCGTTTCGATAAAAAGTTCGAATACGCTATTGTTATTGATTCGGAAATTGATCAAAATTACGATAGAGTCCCATCGATGCTTATTCAACCGTATATTGAAAATGCAATTGTACATGGTTTATTGCCTAAGCAAGGTGCTGGAAAAATTACTATTGAATTACAGAAGCAACACGATACTATTCTTTGTTTGATTGAAGATAATGGCATTGGACGCGAAAACTCAAAACAATTTAAAAAAAATAGAGTTGCTCATAAGTCAATGGGGATGAGCATTACACAGGAACGATTAGATATTTTAAATGCAGGCTTTAATAGTAATATTAGTTGTGAAATTACTGATTTGTACGATAAAGGCCAACCTGCAGGTACAAAAGTACGTTTAATAATTCCGCTTGAAGTAGGGGAGTAAATTTGTAACTATTTTATATTTTTTTACGTATTATCATTTCTAAAGTTCTCCTCTCTTGTTGAGAGGGTATAGGTTTTAATCTTTAATAACTATGATAAAAGCAATTGTTGTAGATGATGAGTTAGGCGCTCGTGAATCACTATCAAAAATGATTGAAAAAAATTGCAAACAGTTAAATGTTGTTGCAAAAGCTGATTCAATGCTCACTGCTTATAATGCAATTCTTGAACATAAGCCTGATTTAGTTTTTCTTGATGTAGAAATGCCAAATGGTAATGCATTTGATTTGTTGGAAAAGTTTGATAAAATTGATTTCGATATTATTTTTACTACAGCCTACGACCACTATGCCATAAAGGGAATCAAATACAGTGCAATTGATTATATACTAAAACCTATTGACCCTGAGGAGTTAATTCTAGCCGTTAAGCGCTTTGAAGAAAAAGCCGGACAAAAAAACATGTTAGACAAAAAAATTCAGACCCTGCTTTCCAATATTAAACCCGAAAATAAATTAAAAAAAGTTGCTTTACCTGATGGTGATGGCTTAGTTTTTATAAACCTTACCGATATTATTCGTTGCGATTCTGATGGTAATTATACTTTTTTTATTTTGAGTTCAGGAAAAAAAATAATTGCTTCCCGCACACTTGGCGAATATGAACAAATGTTTGTTGACGATAATTTTTTTCGTGTTCATCGCTCGCATTTAGTAAATCTACAACATGTAAAAAAATACATAAAAGGCGAGGGGGGCTATGTTATTATGTCCGATAATTCACCGGTTGAAGTTTCAAGACGCAATAAAGTTGATTTTCTAGAACGATTA
>JBASCV010000071.1:0-3138 GCA_049651825.1 Bacteroidia bacterium | reverse complement strand
GTTGTGTTTGAACACATAACGTTTACCCATGTGCAAACGCACACCATCCAAAATACATGCGTGCGATTCAGCATCATAAACTATAACATCATGACGATCAACTAAACAATCAATAGCCGAAACCATTGCTTGGTAACCAAAATTGCAAAGTATGGTGCTTTCTTTTTGTACGTAAGCCGATAATTCTTTTTCTAATTGTTCGTGCAAATCAGAGTTTCCACTCATCATACGAGCACCCATAGGCATTGCAAAACCGTAGTTTGCAGCAGCATCAGCATCCGCTTTACGCACTTCAGGATGATTTGCTAAACCTAAATAGTTGTTCAAACTCCAGTTCAAGCGCTCTCTGCCTCTAAAAATCATGCGAGGAGCAATATCTCCTTCTAATTTTGGAAATGTAAAATAACCATGCGATTCTTTTGCATGCATTCCTATCGGTCCGCGATTGGCTTTAATTTTTTCGAATAAATCTTTCATAGTGGCTGTTTTTTTGAAACTCAAGCTACAAAATTAAGCTATTTATTGCTATATATTTGTTATATGTTAATAAAAAACAAATAATGAGGAATTTTAATGTAAAAATTGTATATTTGTATCCTTGTATGCAAAAAAAAGGTTTTAACATATTCATTTCCACCGTATTGCTATTAGGCCTAATGGCTTGCAATAGCGAAAAAAAGGTATATGAATCAACCGAAAAAGAGAAGAAAAAAGATAAAAGTATAGCTATTGGTAAGTACAATAAGTTACTTAAAAGTGGCGATATGGAGCTTAAATACACGGCAGCGGTTGCATATTTTAAAAAGCAAGATTACGCACGTGCATTATCGTTATTTGAAGAATTGGTAGGTGTTTTCAGAGGTACTGCTAGAGGCGAAGAGGTTATGTATTACCATGCATACTGTGAGTATAATTTGGATGATTACATTTTAGCTGGTTATCATTTTCGCACCTATGTGAGGCAGTTTCCGAATGGTAAACATGCCGAAGAGTGTGCTTACATGAATGCCTATTGTTACTATTTGAGTTCACCTCAATACAGCTTAGACCAATCAGATACAAAGCTTGCTATTAAGGAGTTTCAAAAGTTTACAAACCAGTATCCAAAAAGTGAAAGAATACCAGAGTGTAACCAAATGTTGGATAAACTGTGGGGCAAATTGGAACGTAAATCATACGAAAATGCAATGTTGTATTACAATACTTATGATTATAAAGCCGCTATTAGTGCGTTTGGTAATCATATAAAAGAGTTTCCAAACACAACGCATTTAGAGGAATTAAATTATTTAATAATTCGTTCATATTATTTATTGGCCTTAAATAGTATTGATGCTAAAAAACAAGAACGCTTTAAAGCATCTGTTGATGCATATTTGAAATACGTTGATAAATTTCCGAACGGTAAACACTTGAAAGAAGCTGAAATTGTGTATTCAAGTGCACTTAAAAATTTAGAAAAAATATAATAAACCAATATCATAATTAACTTAAAGATGGACTACAAAAAAACAACTGCTGACTTAACAACTACAACTCGCGATTTGAGAGATTTAGATGGAAAAACTGGTAATCTTTACGAAAGTATAGCTATTATATCTAAGCGTGCAAACCAAATTAGCGCTGAAATTAAAGAAGAGTTAACTAGCAAATTAGCTGAGTTCGCTTCTAATACTGATAACTTGGAAGAGATTTTTGAAAACCGCGAACAAATTGAAATTTCTAAGTTTTATGAGCGTTTACCAAAACCTTCGTTAATTGCAATTCAAGAGTTTTTTGATGATAAAATTTATTATCGTAATCCAAACGCTGGAACTACAGAAAATAAATAATAAAATAAATAAAACCGATTGGCAGTTAATGTTTAGCAGTATGCAAATTTTTGCAAATTGTTGAATGTTAACTGCCAATTTTTTTAAATATGTTAAAAGGCAAAAAAATACTCGTTGGTGTTTCAGCAAGCATTGCTGCTTACAAATCGGCATTTTTAATTCGTTTGTTGGTAAAAGAAGGTGCTACAGTTAAAGTTGTAATGACCTCTGCGGCAACTCAATTTATTACTCCTTTAACACTTGCTACACTTGCCAAAAATCCAGTACTCATTGATTTTGAAAAAGATAAAACGGGTGAATGGAATAATCATGTGGAGCTAGGTTTATGGGCCGATGCCTTTGTTATTGCTCCTGCATCGGCTAATACCATTGCAAAAATGGCTAATGGTATTTGTGATAATTTACTTTTAGCTACTTACCTTTCTGCTCGCTGCAAAGTATTTGTTTCGCCAGCTATGGATTTGGATATGTACAAACATCCGTCAACAGTAGAAAATTTAAAACGCATCCATTCTTTTGGTAATAAAATTATTAAACCTGGTGTAGGCGAATTGGCGAGTGGTTTGCATGGCGAAGGCCGAATGGCCGAGCCTGAAGAAATTGTTGAACGTCTTAAAAAAGAATTCAACTCCAAATTACCTTTAACAGGTAAAAAAGTGCTTGTAACTGCTGGTCCTACTTACGAAGCTATTGATCCTGTGCGTTTTATTGGAAATCACTCTTCTGGTAAAATGGGCTTTGCAATAGCTGAAGAGCTTGCTAATAAAGGTGCTGACGTTACATTGGTATGTGGCCCCAACAGCCTTACAACACATAACAAGTCCATTAAGCGTATTGATATTGTTTCGGCCGAAGAATTATTCAACGCTACAACCAAAGCATTTAAAAATACTGATATTGCAATATTGTCGGCAGCTGTTGCCGATTACAAGCCCGCAGTTGTTGCGAATCAAAAAATTAAAAAAGCACAACAGGCTAAAACCATCCAAATTGTACCTACACAGGACACGCTTCAGGAATTGGGGAAACTCAAAAAAAAGAATCAACTGTTGGTTGGTTTTGCACTTGAAACCGAAAATGAAACCGACAATGCATTGGGAAAGTTAAAAAAGAAAAATTTGGATTTTATTGTACTTAATTCGCTTAACGATAAAGGAGCGGGGTTCAAAACGGATACAAATAAAATTACTATCATAGACAAACACAATAAAATAACAAAATTTGAGTTAAAAAGCAAGGCGCAAGTTGCCATTGATATTGTTGATACACTAATTCAGGGAATGCACTAATAATGAGTACGTTATAC
>JBASCV010000070.1:0-11928 GCA_049651825.1 Bacteroidia bacterium | reverse complement strand
CAAAGTACACAATCCATCCCGTCTTTCGATTCTTCTTTACTTCCAGCAGGGTTTAGTGCTTTTATAATTTCATTTCGTTGCGAATTTAAAATTTCATTAGGCAGAAGTATTCCTCGTTCAATTACATTTTCATTTAAAAATGAAATGTTTAACATACTCATAAACGCTCCAGGTACTCCATGTCCAGTGCAATCGGCAGCGGTTATGTAAAATATGTTTTTTCGTTTTTCATCAGGTGGTAATTTTACTTTGTTTGTACCTAAGTCCCAACCAGGAATATATGGAACGCTTAGTGCCCAGTAAAAATCACCACTTACAATATCTTTGGGTTTAAATAATATAAAGTGTTCTGCTTCAAAATGTTTTTCGATATAATCAGTGCTTGTGAGTAGTGCTGTTTGTATTCTTTTTGCGTAGGTAATGGAGTCGAGTATTTCTTTTTGTTTTTCTTCTACAATGTGTTTTTGTTTTTCGGAAATCAGTCGAAGTTCTTCTGCAATATCCTTTTGAGCGCTTACTTCATCTTTTTGAGCTTCAATAATGCTTTTTTGTTTATTTGTGATGCGCAACGAGCGTAAAATAAAACCTGCAAATACGATTACAAGTAATAATCCGCCTCCAATTGCCCATGAAATAATTGTTTGTCTTCTGTTTTTTTCTGCTGCAATGGCTCGTTGTTTTTCGTTTTCGGCTTTTACCTTTTCTGCCTCTTTCTCAAAACGATTGGTGAGTATTATTTCTGTTATTTTTTTATCTGATTCCTCATTGTTAACGCTATCTCGGTATTGAATAAATAATTTATTGTGTTCGTAAGCCGCTTTCCAGTTGCCTTGTATACTATCTATTGTGCTAAGCTGATAATATGTTTCTGATAGATTATATTTACTGTTGATTTCTTTACTAAGTGATAAGCATTTATTCAAATATTGTTTGGCAAGTTTTAAATTGTTAAGTTGAATGTGCGTTTCACCGAGGTTTTTTAGCGCGTTAATAATGCCATTTTTGTATTTTTTTTCTTCAGCGATTTTAAGGGATGTTGAAGTAACGTTAAGGGCTTCTGTATATTTCTTTTGTTTAATATAAATTGTGCCTATATTGTTTAGTACTTCTACTTTTATTTTGTAACTTTCTGTTATTTCTAAAGCTTTAAAATAATTTTTTAATGCTTCATCTATATCACCTTGGTTTTGATAGATAAGTCCAATGTTGTTATAGCAAGACGATAATCCTTTTTTATCTTTACTTTCTTTTCTTAATTCTATGGATTGGTGGTAGCTTTTTAGCGCTTCAATATAGTTATTTTGTACGTAATAAATTGCACCTAAATTATTGTATAGCGCAGCTTGTGCTTTTTTGTCGCCTACATTTTCGTATAGTTTTAGAGATTTTAATGTATGTCCTAACGCCATAGGGTAATTGTCTATCGCTTCGTAACAGGCTGCAATATATTTGTGTATATATGCAGTAGTAGTTGTATTTGTTGTTTGTTCGGAAGTATTTAGTGCATATATCAAGGTTTCAATAGCCTTTGTATTGTTTCCTTGTTCGGAGTATATTCTTCCAATACTAAAATATGTTTCCGAAATTTGTTTCTTATCATTTAGCGCTTCAAAAAGATTTAGCGCTCTGGTGTAGTTAATTATGGCTTCGTTTTCATTTTTTTTTATTGAATAAATATAGCCCATTTGTTGGTAGGCGTCCGCAATGTGTTTTTTAAATTTTAATTGTTGTGCTAACTGAAGTGCTCTATTAGTTATTAATAAAGCCGTGTCATATTGCACAAATTCGGGCCCGCAGTAAATATATCCTAATTTTTTTAAGTGGTTTACTTTATTTGTGTCGGCTTTATCTGTTTTAATGAGTGCTTGAAGCGAATCTATCGTTTTGTTTTGTGCATTTATATTCGTAAAGCCCTTTATTATAAAGCCTATTAATAGGACGATTACTAATAGTAATGATATTTTAGGGCTTTTATCGGTCATTTTTAATCAATACATTTTAAAATAGTACTGCATGCTACTTTTATTTCTTCTGGCCTAATGGTTAATGGTGGTGCAATGCGCATGGAATAAGCATTGAACAAAAACCAATCTGTAATAATTCCATTTGCAATGCAATTATCAATAATGGCTTTGTTTTGTTCGTAGCTTTCAAATTCAACAGAAAGCAACAATCCCATACCGTTTACTGATTTTATCTTAGGGTGGTTGAGTAAAGTGCGAAATAGCTTTTCTTTTGCAGCTACTTCTGAAATAAGATTTTCTTCCAATAATATATTAAGTGTTGCTTCGCTTGCTGCACAGCATACAGGGTGCCCACCAAAAGTAGTGATGTGTCCTAATATTGGATTGTTGGTTAAGGTGTGCATGATGTTTTTTGAAGCAATAAATGCACCTATAGGCATTCCGCCTCCCATGCCTTTGGCAATGCACAGTACATCGGGCGTAAATTCAAAATGTTCAAACGCAAATAGTTTGCCTGTTCTGCCAAATCCGCTTTGTATCTCATCTGAAACAAGTAACGTGCCAGTTGTATTGCAGCGTTCACGCAAGTGTTTTAAAAAATTGTTTTGTGGAACAATAGCTCCTGCTTCGCCTTGTATTGTTTCTACAATAACTGCGGCAGTTTTAGTGGTGATGTGTTTTAAGTCATCAATATTGTTAAACTTTAGCTGGCGTGTATCAGGCAACAGTGGGCGATAGGCATTTTTAAAATCTTCGTTACCCATTATACTCAAGCTACCTTGAGTGCTCCCATGGTAGGCATTTTTAAAGGATATAATTTCTGTTCGGCCTGTATAGCGCTTTGCAAGCTTCATTGCGCCTTCGATGGCTTCACTGCCAGAGTTTACAAAATAAACGGATTCTAAATTTTTAGGTAAATTGTCGGTTAATAATTTTGCTAATGTTACCTGCGGACTTTGAATATATTCGCCATACACCATCAAGTGCATGTATTTCTCTAACTGATTGTGCATTGCTTCAAGCACCTTTGGATGCCTGTGCCCAACGTTGCTTACCGAAATGCCCGAAATTAAATCCATATAACGTTTGCCAGCAGTATCAGTAAGGTATATGCCTTCTGCTTTCTCTATTTCTAAAGCAAGCGGACTTTCTGTAGTCTGAGCAAGGTGATTATAAAAAAGCTGGCGGTTGGTTAACATTTTTTAGTTAGAGAGTTAGGGATTCAGAGAAATAGAGATTTCGAGAACAGCTTATTGCTAAATTCACTATATCTCTATTTCTATAAATCACAATTAAAAATTACCATATTTTTACTCTAATATCTTTCTCTCTGTACATTGCATCGCCTTTTTGAATGTTAAATGCATTGTAAAATTCATCAATGTTGGAAAGTGGTCCATTAATGCGGAATTCGGCTGGTGAATGTACATCACTCATGATTTGTTTTGCCAGTGATTCATCCGTACGGTTTACCATCCAAGCATAGGCATAAGCTAAAAAATAACGTTGGTCGGCAGTATAGCCATTTATTTTTTCTGTAGATTGTCCTTGTTTGGTTTTCTTAAATGCTTCGTAACCCATTACTACACCACCTAAATCGGCAATGTTTTCTCCTTGTGTGTTTTCGCCACGTACGTGCATACTATCCAATACTACATAGTTATTGAATTGTTCTACAATCAATTTTGTTTTTTCGACAAATTTTTCTCTGTCTTCTTTGGTCCACCAATCTGCTAAGTTTCCATTTTCGTCATACAAGCTTCCTTGATCGTCAAAGCCGTGTGTAATTTCATGACCAAAGGTAGAGCCTCCAATAATGCCATACAATATAGCATCGTCAGGCATACGGCCTTCAAAGCCTGGCACAATTATGTTACAAGCAGGTACCACAATTTCGTTGTTGGTTGGGTTGTAGTATGCATTGTATGTTTGAGGGTACATGTGCCATTCTTCACGGTCAACGGGTTTGCCATATTTGTTTAACATATAGTTGTATTCCCATTTGTTTACATTCATTGCATTTGTAGCATAATTTTCTCTACTTATTTCAAGTGATTTCATGTCTTTCCATTTATCGGGATAGCCCACTTTCATACTTATTTTAGATAGTTTGCTCAGTGCTTTTTGTTTGGTAGGTTCACTCATCCAATCCAATGCTTTAATATGTTCAGCATACACATCGCGAATGTTGTTGCCAATTTCTTGTAATTTTTCTTTAGTTCCTTTGGGTAAATATTCTTCAACATACACTTGCCCAATAAGTTCGCCTAATGCGGCATCTGTACTTTCTACAATTTTTTTCCAACGAGGTTTTTGTTCTTTTACACCGTCCAAAACGGTAGCGTAAAAATGGAAATGTTCATTTTCAATATCTTTATTTAAATAATCAGCAACATTGTTTAATAGTAGCCATTTTAAATAAATTTTCCAATCATCTATACTTGTCTTTTTAAACGTTATTTCTAGTGCCGAAAAGAATTCGGGCTGTCCTACAATAATAGAATCAATCTTTTGTAAGCCAAGGTTTGTAGTCATTTCATCCCAGTTGATAGAAGGGGTTAGCTTATTTACAGCTTCTACGCTCATTTTATTGTAGTTTTTGTGTGGGTCGCGTAGGTCTTCCATTACTCTGCTTGCTTTTGCAAGAGCAGTTTCTATGGCTAAAATACTTGCACTGTTCTTAGCTGCTGTTTTTTCATCATTGCCAGTAAGCTTGTGCATTGCTTGTAAGTGCTTTGTATATTCTTCACGAATTGAAGCAGTGCGTTTATCGTTTTTTGTATAGTAATCGCGGTCGGGTAATCCTAAGCTACATTGGCCTATATAAACAGCGTTTTCATTGCTTTTCATTTCATCCGGACCAATGTAAAAGCTAAATAGTGCATCGGTCATGTAATGTAAGCTAGGTATAGTATTTAGTAAATCGGTAGTGCTTTTAATCCCATCTATTTTAGCAAACTCTTCTTTTAAAGCACTGATGCCGTTTTTTTCGATGGTGGTGCTATCCATACCACTAAAGTAAAAATCACCTATTTTTTGTTTGTTGCTTCCTTTCTCACTTTTTGCATTTACCGATGATTCACATATTTTACGAACCGATTCGTTAATAGTATCTTGTATGGTTCGGAAAATGCCATTGCTTTTTTCTGAAGCGGGTATTGGATTTTGTTTAAACCACTTATTGTTTGCAAATAGGAAAAAGTTTTGACCAGGTGCAATGCTTGAGTCAATGTGTTGAGCGATAGGGTCGTTTGAGTTATTGTTTTCGCCTGTTGCATGCTCATTGTTGCTACACGAGCTAAGAATAATGGTGCTAATGGTAAATAGTGCTATTGCTTTTTTCATCAATTTGTTTTTTATTTTAGTATATCGTTGGTTATTTTGTTAGTTCTTTAAATACGTCTTCTAATCGCTGTTCTTCTTTGTGTAATGTTAAAACGGCTAATCCGCTATTTACAGCAAATTGAAATATTAACGAGCGAATATCTTTTTCCGTATTTACTTCTATACGCCAGATGTTGCCATTGGTGTTTTTAGCATCTACCACCCCTTCAATATTTTTGAGTGCCTCGCGTGAGCTAGGTTTATCAAATTCTACGGTAATATAATGTTTGTTATTGGTTGTTGAATGTTGAAGCACAGAAGTGTTATCATTAGCAACTATTTGTCCTTTATTTACAATAATTACCCTATTACAAATGGCTTCCACTTCTTGCATTATGTGGGTTGACAATAAAATTGTTTTTTGTTTTCCTATTTCAATAATCAGGTTACGAATTTCAGCAAGTTGATTAGGGTCTAGTCCTGTTGTTGGTTCATCCAATATTAATACTTTAGGGTCGTGTATCAGTGCTTGTGCAAGGCCTACACGCTGTCTGTATCCTTTTGATAAAGCACCAATTTTCTTTTTTTGTTCAACTTGCAAGCCCGTCATTTCAATCATTTCGGATATGCGCTTGTTTGTGTTTTTTACTTGATGTAATCCAGCAATAAACTCAAGATATTCTTTTACATACATTTCAAGGTAAAGCGGGTTGTGTTCGGGAAGATACCCAACATTTTTACGCACTTCCAAGCTTTGTTCGGCAACATCATATTCACAAACGCTTGCTTTCCCTTCTGTTTGTGGAATGTAGCAAGTTAATATTTTCATCATGGTTGATTTTCCTGCTCCATTTGGACCTAAAAAACCAACTATTTCTCCGGTATTTACTTCAAACGATACATTATCCAATGCTCGCTGAGTGCCATAGATTTTGGTTATATTGCTTACTTTTATCGACATTGAAAAATTTTGTTGCTTGTAATTGCTATTTGTGTGTTTAACCCCTTTTTATAGTTAAACCAATCATTTCATTACAAAGCTAATTCTTTTTAATAAATTTGGATTCTAAAAATCGTTAAAATCTATTTTGTCAACAAATTAGGTGTTTATTGAGATAATTATAAACTATGCAAGGTGTTGTTATAAAATCTACGGGCAGTTGGTACAGTGTGTTGCAACCAAATGGTAGTATTGTAGAATGTGGTATCAAGGGTAAGTTTCGAATTCAAGGTATCAAAACTACTAATCCTATTGCAGTTGGTGATAAAGTAGAGTACGAACTAGAAACTAACGGACAAGGTGTTATTTACAGAATAGAAGAGCGTAAAAATTACATCATTCGTAAGTCAATCAACCTTTCTAAACAATCGCATATACTGGCATCTAACATTGATCAGGCTTTATTAATTGTTACGTTGGCTTATCCTCGTACGTCTAACGGTTTTGTCGATCGTTTTTTGATTACTGCGGAAGCCTATCATATTCCTACTACAATAGTTTTTAATAAAGTTGATTTGTTCGAAAACGATTTAGAACTAATGGCCGATTTAGATGCATTTATTGCTGTTTACGAGAAAATAGGACACACTTGTTATAAAGTGTCGGCTCTAGATTCATTGTCCGTGCAATTGTTACGAGATATTACTAAAAATAAAACAACCCTTGTTGCGGGGCATTCTGGGGTGGGTAAATCTACTTTGGTAAATGCAATGGACGCAAATTTAACACTCAAAGTAGGTGAAATTTCTGGGGCACATTCAAAAGGAAAACATACCACCACATTTGCCGAAATGCACGCATTGCAATATGGCGGATTTATTATAGATACGCCAGGTATTAAAGAGTTGGGGATTGTGGATATGGAAAAAGAAGAAATTCGTGATTATTTTCCTGAAATGAGAGCCTTAAAAGGCAATTGTAAATTCAATAATTGCATTCACATCAATGAGCCAAAATGTGCTGTAATTGAAGCCGTTGAAAATGGTATTATTGCAAAATCTCGCTATAATAGTTACTTAAGTGTGATTTCCGGAGGCGAGGTTTAATATTTTTATAAAACAATGAAAGCTGTTATACAACGTGTTACTCAAGCATCGGTTACAATTGATGGAAGTATAAAGGGAGCAATAGGCTTAGGTTTGTTGGTTTTGTTGGGTATTGAAGAAGCAGATACTGCCGAAGATATTGAATGGTTAAGTGCTAAAATAGTGAACCTTCGTATTTTCAATGATAGCAATCATGTGATGAATTTATCTTTGAAAGATATCAATGGCGAATTATTACTCATTTCTCAATTTACTTTGTACGCATCTACTAAAAAAGGGAACCGGCCATCGTATATCAAGGCTGCAAAGCCCGATACAGCTATTCCGTTGTATCAACAAATGATAGCGCAACTTCAAAAAGACCTTCAAAAAAATATTCAAACAGGTGAGTTTGGTGCAGATATGAAAGTAAGCCTTTTAAACGATGGGCCTGTAACCATCATTATTGACACAAAAAATAAGGAGTAGTGATTTTTATGAAGGAATATGACTAGGCCATTGTATATAAAATTGTAATAGTAAACTTTTGTTTTTATTTGTTTTCAGCATCTTCTTTCACTCTAAACTTTACAATTTTTTTTATTAATGCAATGGGTAATGGCTTGTCAATTGGTAATTGTATAGCACCTTTAGATGTTTTGAAATTACTTAACTCCCCGTTGAAAACTATCAATGGGTTTGCAGTTGGGTAAAACCCTATATGCCCTTTGTAAGCTGCATAATGTACCAGATTTTTATTTAACTTAAACGTAGGAATGTTGTAGCTAATAGTTTCTGTAGCTTTAGGTGCCGATTGTTGTATGGTTTCTCGAATTTGTTGTAGTTTTTTTTGAATGTGTTCTGGAAACGATGCGTGGTATTCGTCAATCGTAGAAAATTTTATTCTACCATAAGGTAATCTTGCCTGCTTTTTTGCTGACATATATAAACTAAATATTTTATTGCAATGGTAAAAAGCTTAACTAGCATTTATGGATAACAGAAAATAATTATTAGCAAAATTTATCTCACTATTGTAACTGTTCCCATCAATGTATGTTTTTTATTTAAAATGTCTTTTATATCAACTTTCCAAATAAAAACATCAATTTGTGACGCACTATTCCCTTCATTTGATTTGCCATCCCAATGCATATTCAAGTCCTGTGTTTTAAACACCATGTTACCCCAACGGTCGAAAATGCGCATCGTATATTCTTCAATTCCAATACCTGAACCATTGAAATAATCATTTTTCCCATCGTTGTTAGGCGTAAAAGCATTTGGGATATAAAATGTAAATGCAGGGCCAATGGTAACTTGATGTTCTACGGTGTCATAGCAGCCATTTACATTTCGCACAATCAATGTTACATTATAGGTATTAGTTGTGTCATCAGGATAATCGTGGCTAGGATTAGATGTAGTAGTGCCAAGTGTTGTTCCATCGCCAAAATCCCACATCCAGTAATTTACATCTGACGATGATTCATCGTTAAATGAAATAGTTGGTTCTATTAATGATGCTGGGTTTGGGCTGGAGCTAAATTCGGCATTCGGTATCGGAAATACTTCTACCAATTGTGTTTGTGTAAGCGAACTAGTACACCCATCACTTGATGTAGCTGTAAGTGTAATGTCGTAATAGCCTGAATTTACAAAGCATGTTGATGGGTTTTGTAGGGTTGAGCCCTCTCCATTGTCATCAAAATCCCAATCCCAACCTACAATTGTAGCCGTACCAGCTATTGTGCTTTCGTCAGTAAAGTTTGTGCATAAAGTTGGGCAACCAGATGTAGGTGTTGCAGAAAAGCTTACAACAGGATTTTCATAAAAGGTAAACGTTACGTTAGATGATGAAAATGTACAAGGACCAGTAGGGTCGTTGGTGGTAAGGGTCAGTGAAACAGAGCCTGCATCATACTCGGCAGTTGTAGGAACATAAATTGCATTTAATGTAGTGTTGTTTGGAATAAATGTTCCAGCACCTCCACTCCATGTTGAACTAGTAGCGCTTCCACCAATTGTGCCTGCTAATAAAATGCTATCGCCTTTACATACTTGTTGAGCTGAACCAGCATTTGCTGTTGGCTGTTGGTCAATGGTTATGGTTACTTGATCGGTAACCGGTTCGCAGGTACTGCCAGGATCAATAGCCGAATAAATTAACGTTACAACACCTGCAGTCATTTCAGTTGAACTAGGCGTATAGGTAGCTGTAGGCGACATGTTATCAGGCACAAATGTTCCATTTCCTCCCGACCATTGTGCCGAAGTAGCGTTTCCACCAAAACTACCAATAAGTGTTGCTGAATTGCCAAAGCAAATAGTTTGGTCAGGTCCTGCTGAAACGGCAGAAGTAATACTAATATTAATTTCAATACTATCAATTGCTCCTGGGCAATTGCCTAATTGACCACTGGCCGTTAAGTATAGCTTTATTAAGCCAGCGTTTATTTCGGTATTCGTTGGCGTATATGTACAGTTAAGTGATGTATTGTTGGGTGCAAATGTGCCTGTCCCACCGCTCCATGTGCCACCCGATGCTCCTGTAATTGTACCCATTAATGTAACGGTTCCGCCACATACCGTTTGGTCAGGTCCTGCATCGACTACAGCTGAAGGATTTACAGTAACTGCAACTGTATCAGTAACGCTACACCCTGTTAGTGAAGCTGTTAAAACATAATTAGTTGTAGTTGATGTTGTACCAGAATTGAAGCCCGTAACTGTTGGGTTAGAAACCGATGCGCTACTTAGGCCTGTAGGAGGACTCCATGAATAGGTTATACCTGAAAGGGAGGTTGTACCAATTACAACATCTTCATCATTACAAATTGTTTTATCTGGGCCAGCATTTATTGCTAAATCGGCAACATAAATTACAACGGTATCCATGATAGGGCAGGGGCCAGGTTGGTATATGATTAAAATACTATCTATGCCTTCTGGAATTCCATCGTCAACGGGTACAATGGGTATCGTTTTACATGATTGCCCAGCAGGGATGGTAACACTTGTTGCAACGGTGTTATAATCAGTTCCGTTTGTTGCCGAGCCAGCGATGGTAAAATTAATTGTTGCTGGATTTGTGAATGGTGCCGAACGGCAGAATTCAAAACTTCCGTCCTGGCACCCTTCTATAGCACTTTGAACAGTTGCTGTAGCAGCAACTGTAGCAGCACATTGCAAACTACCTGCTTCAAGAAATACGCCTGAATCAAATATTCCGTCTCCAGCATCAGCAATAACAATTTTCATATGATAAGTTTGGCAAGGCTGTACAACACTCCAAGCTGTTAAAACAGTAGTGTGTCCATCATATTCAATTGTTGTGCCTGAATTTGCTACATAATATTGAGGGTTTGCACCACTATTAACATTATCAATTGTAACAATGGTACTTGTGCCAGGTAGTTTTGCTATGTTAGTGGGTGTTGGTATTCCTGGTCCATTAATAAAAAATGCGAATGCATCGTTATAACCGGAGTTTACATATTCAGGGTATTCTTCGGAGCCAAATACATATTTGAATTTGATTGTGTCGCACAAGGGAATCATATCAAATTCTAGTCCACAGGCATCATATGTTCCAGCTCCTGCAATTCCGTTTAAATCAGAATCACCCGGTGTTCCATTGCCTGTTCCTGATGAGCTACTACCTGTATTGGGTGATGCAAGTGTAATGCTTCCGCTAGTAAGAATAATACCATTTTGAATACCTAAGCTAGATGTGCCTGTAAAAGACCCAGAAGCACCTGTGGGGCAGTTTAGTGTTGCGTTGCTGATACTTATACCTGAACCTGCAAGCATTTGTGCCATTTGGTTGGCATTCATGCTACTATTAAAGGTAAGCTGTGCTTTTGCTGTGATTGCAGCAAAAAATATATAAAAAATGAAACAAAGTTGATGTAAGTATCGTTTCATAGTGTAAAATGCCGCTGTCTTATTATTTGTTTATGAGTTTTTAAAAACTCATTTTAAAGTTTTTTTTACTAAAATTTAAGTATTAAAGGTAGTACTATATTATCAAAATACCAAAACTATTTATCAGTAATAAGACCACCACTCCACTCAAAAGGTTGCATCGTTATTTGATTGTTTTTCAGTAATTTGAATATTTTGTGGCTAAAATAGGTGTGTTTTGCTTTTTAGGATGGTATTAGCGTAAGTAGTGAAGATGTTTTTCGTTTCTATATTGTTGATTATCAGTGGTTATCGGGCAAGGGTAACTGTTCCTAAGAAATTATGAGTTTTGTTGAAAACATCCACTAATTGTACTTTCCATATAAATACATCAATTTGTGAGGATTCATTACCACCGTTTGATTTTCCGTCCCATTTATCGTCAAGATCATTTCCATGAAAAATCATATTGCCCCATCGGTCAAGTATCCAAAGGTCGTATTTTTCGATTCCAATACCGTTGCCAAAGAAATAATCGTTAATGCCATCTCCGTTAGGAGTAAAAGCATTTGGTATGAAAAATGAAAATGCAGGTCCAATGTATATTGGTTTTGCAACCGTATCCAAACATCCATTTGCATTTTGAACAATAAGTGTGGCCGTATAATTTGAAGAAACAAGGTTAGGGTATTCGTGTGTAGGACTTGGT
>JBASCV010000069.1:0-9986 GCA_049651825.1 Bacteroidia bacterium | reverse complement strand
GAAGATAACTGGATTACGTTGCTTATTTCAACTTCAGCATTGCGTACTATCAACAACAATGGTATTCAAGCTGTAATTAAAGAAGCAAGAGAGCAAGGTATCTTGAAAAAGTAATCTATTTTTAGTTTTAATTTTTGAAAAACAACTACTACAATGGCAAAAAAAGGCAATAGAATTCAGGTAATAATGGAGTGTACAGAACACAAAACAAGTGGTCAGCCTGGAACATCTCGTTATATCACTACTAAAAACAAAAAAAACACTACTGAGCGTTTGGAGTTGAAAAAATACAACCCAATTCTTAAAAAAGTAACTGTTCATAAAGAAATTAAATAATAACAAGATATTGGACATTGGATATTAGATATGAGAAACTCATAAAGTCTAATATCTCAAATCTAACATCTCAAATCTAATAAACAATGGCAAAGAAAGTAGTTGCAACCCTAAAATCTGGTAAAGGAAATAACTTTACTAAAGTGATTAAAATGGTAAAATCTCCAAAAACAGGAGCTTATTCTTTTAAACAAGAAATCGTACACAACGATCACGTTAAAGATTTTTTAGCTTCTAAATAAAAAGCTGAAACATATTATTGAATAAAAAAAGCTTCCACCAAAAAGGGGAAGCTTTTATTGTTTAAGAACTATTCTGTTAATCAACTATTACTATCATTTAATAAATCCATGGGTATTTTTAGCTTTTTTAGTAAAGAAAAAAAGGAAAGTTTAAACAAAGGGCTTTTTGTTACAAAACAAAGCTTTTTCAGCAAACTGGCAAATGCTATATTAGGCAAAGCAGTTGTTGATGATGAAGTGTTGGATAATTTAGAGGAAATACTTTTAACATCTGATGTTGGTGTTGATACTTCGTTGCGTATTATTGATAGAATAAAAAAACGTGTTGCGCAACAACGTAAAGTTGAAACATCAGAATTAAATGAAATTTTACGTCAGGAAATTGCCGAATTGCTTGTATCAAATGGCATGGAAGATAAAGAAGACTTTTTTGTGCCTACAGATAAAAAGCCCTACGTAATAATGGTAGTTGGAGTTAATGGTGTTGGTAAAACTACTACCATCGGCAAATTAGCAAATCAATTAAAAAAAGCAGGCAAAAATGTTACCATTGGTGCTGCCGATACATTTCGTGCAGCAGCAGTTGATCAAATTAAAATTTGGGCCGAACGTTCAGGTGCACACCTTGTATCTCAAGGTATGAATGCCGACCCTGCATCAGTTGCCTTTGACACCCTTAAATCAGCTGTGGCACGTAATTCAGATGTTGTAATTATCGACACTGCAGGCCGTTTGCACAACAAAGTAAACTTAATGAATGAGTTGAGTAAAATTAAAAATGTAATGCGTAAAGTTTTACCTGATGCTCCTCATGAAATACTATTAGTGCTGGATGCTTCAACAGGACAAAATGCAATAGAACAATGTAAGCAATTTACTGCTGCTACTGATGTAAATGCTTTAGCACTTACAAAACTTGATGGAACCGCTAAAGGTGGTGTTGTTATTGGCGTTTCAGATACATTTAAAATACCCGTAAAATATATAGGTGTAGGCGAAAAAGTTGAGGACCTTCAAGTGTTTAATAAAAATGAATTTGTGGATTCGTTGTTTAAACAATGATGATAGCTTTTATAGCTAATAAAAATAACCTTTTCACATGCGAAATTTAATTAATTCAGTAGTACACATTGGAATAACTCCAGATCTACCTTTTAATCAAAAGAATAAAGTTCGCATTTTTAATACCGCTAGTCTTACAATTGCTGTAATATGTATATTTTACGCTCTTTTTGGCTTGTATCAACATCGTTATTTAACAGTTGTATTTACACTCTCTGAGTTTTTATTGTTGCTTGTAGGTTTTTGGTTTGTTCATAAAGAAAAATTCAATTTTGCTTTTCATTTCGGACTAATCTCTGGTTTACTATTTCTTGTTGGATATTCTATACTTTTTGGAGAACGAAGTCAAACACATATATTCCTGCTTTTTATGCCTGTTGGTGCAGTAATATTTTTTGATTCAAAAAAAACGATTCTCTTTTATTTTATCATATGCGCATTATTACTTGCAGCATCTAGATTAATTTTCGGTTTATTTGAACCTTATTATCCATATAATTCAATTATTGATGCCATCGGTTGGATGAATTTTATATTTACAAGTACATTGATTTTTTTGGGAGTAAAGCAGTTTAAATTAGAGAATGTTGCTTTTAATGACAAATTAGATTTACAACGTAAGCAGTTAAAAGAAAAAAACAAAGAGATAACTGATTCATTTCATTATGCACAGCGCATTCAAAAGGCCTTAATGGCATCTAATCACTCGTTAACTAAAAATTTACCTGATTATTTTGTATTGTATTTACCTAAAGATATAGTTAGTTGTGATTTTTATTGGGCCGAAGAAAAAGAAAGCCGTTTTTTGCTTGCTGTATGCGATTGTACAGGCCATGGTGTGCCTGGTGCTTTTATGAGTTTATTAAATATTACTAAGTTAAATGAAACTGTTAGAGAAAAAAAGATAACAACCCCTAATTTGATTTTTAATGAGGTTAGAGATGAAATTATAAAGGCATTGAACCCAGAAGGAAATCAAGAGCAGGGAAGAGATGGTATGGATGCTATTTTTTGCAGCTTTGATTTTGCAAATAAAAAGTTACAATATGCATGCGCAAACAACCCAATATTAATTATTAGAGACGGAAAAATAATTGAAACGCCTGTAGATAAAATGCCTGTAGGGATGTACGTTGAACCGAAAATAGACTTTACTCTTCAATCATTTGATTTACAGGCTGGTGATGTATTATATCTATTTACCGATGGTTATGCTGATCAGTTTGGAGGTCCTAAAGGCAAAAAATTTAAGTATGCTCAATTGAAAGAAACATTATTGAATGTTTATACCCTTCCAATGAACGAGCAGCAACTAGTGTTACAAAAAATAATTGAAAGCTGGAAAGCTAATTTAGAACAAGTTGATGATATACTTATTTTGGGAGTAAAAATAAATTAGTAATTAATTAGAGCCTGTTTAAATTTATATAAAAATTATTTATATCGCCTCTCTGGGGCTTTTTTTAGCTCCGTTAGGAGCGAAATATTGGTAGAATTGAAAACAGAATAAAAATATGAACCCCGTAGGGCTGATATAATATTTCAGAATTAAAATTTAAACAAGCTCTTCGTTTATTGCAAAACTATCCTATAATTATCGCTTCCCGTTTTTATTGTGTAAACTCCTTTAGCATATTTTGATAAATCAATAAAATCGTTTTTATGATTCAATGTTTTTGACAGTATCCTATTTCCTATGCAATCAAACACTTCTAAATTGATTGTTTTTGTTATGGATTCAACTTGTTTTAGATATACAATTCCTGTTGTTGGATTTGGATATACAGAAAGTGTAGCATTAATAATAAGTGGCTTATGTTCATCATTATTAGTTGATAATACTACCGAACTACACGTTGAATATTGAAACCCTAAATATCTTTCTTTTGCAGGTATAGTTCCTGTATTTAACGTATTAGGAATACCAATGGAGGGCCATGAACTAAGTGTTTGTAAAAAAATAGGCAAATTTGTATAATAATATGATGTATCGGTAAGTGTGCTGGTTCCCGAAGCATATATTGTCCCTTTTACATTATTGCCATGCTGAAAATGCCCTGTTCCATTTAAAGAATAAAATCCTAAAAATACGCCAGTATTAGTAATTTCGTTGCCTATAAAATTTTGATTGTTTGATGGAGGGGCATTATTCATAAATATGCCATACAATTCAGCTCTGTTTCTTAAAAAGGTATTAAAAGGTCCATTTTGACCATGCGAATCATCAATTACAATGTTTTGCCCTATGTTGCCTTCAAATAAATTGGCATACGGGTAATTGCCATGCAATACCATATCGCCAGCAGAGTTGGCAGGTAAGCCTGATTGAGACCAATACGGGTCAATTGAATAGTTGTATCCAAATACATTACCATTAGCGCCCGATTGTAGTAACATGGAATGGCGTAAATGTTTGAAAATATTATTTTCTATTAAGCATTCGCCACTAGTAGTTTGAGCAATAACGCCATAACCTTGTCCGCCACCACCATGTGCATGCGCATCATTAAAATACGAACCCAAAATACTTATATTGGTGCTATAATTCAGTTCAATATGACCGAAATTACACATGTAACTTTCTATACCCGATACCCAACATTGAGCAGCATAGTTAAAAACTACAGAGCTTGTTTGGCCCACAGTAGCATCAGCTCTATGAATTTTTAAACATTCAATACCAACATTTGTTATCATGTTGAGCTTGTTTATTTTTGGATACTTTGTAAGGTCATAATCCATGCGCAGTGGGCTTTCTAAAAATATTTTATTGTTTACAATTGAACTTATTTTTATTACTTGTCCAATAGTTCCGTATGCCCAGTTTGAAAAGGCCAATGAGCTATCGTTTAATGTTAGTTTTATATAGTCGCCAACAGCAAAATTACTTGCACTATCTACTTCAACATAGCTACTATCTTTAAATGCTGAACTTGAAAGGCTTACAAAGGTGCTTGTTGCATTACCTGAAATATATATTGCATCATCGGAGTTATTGCTATCCAATTCAAATTTTAAAGTTGTACTATCAGATGTAGCACCTCTTAATATTAAGTTAGAACGCAACGAAATAGGCAAGTTGAACAAGTAACTACCAGCCGGAAAATAAATCACTCCGTCAGCCCCAGAAAGTGCATTTAGCGCATTGGCAAATGCTGTATCGTTTGGTGTTTGCCCATCACCAACGCCACCATAATTTGTAATATTTACAATGGTGCTATAGTTAGGCACCGTACCATGAAAGCCTGCTAATGACCAATTTACCGACCTATTAGCAGGAAGTACCTGTGAATTTACATTGGTTGTAAACATTAGTAGAATAAATAAATTAAAAAAATACTTCATAGGTAAGCTGGTTTTTATTTAAATTATTTTTGTTGATGCAAAAGAAACAATTTTAATTGCTTTTTTCTTCCCAAATCATGCACAGGTTCACAATCGCTTCTACCGCTTTTTGCATATCTTGTACAGATACCCACTCATGTTTAGAGTGGAAAGCATGTTCGCCTGCAAAAATATTAGGGCAAGGCAAACCCATGTACGAAAAGCGCGAACCATCAGTACCGCCTCTAATACTTGATAATACAGGTTCAACACCACTTCTTTTAATCGCTTCAAGGGCATTGTTAACAATAGCAGGGTTTTTATCCAACACTTGTTTCATGTTTCGGTATTGTTCTTTTACAATAAAATCATAACGCGAATGTGGATAGTTTTTTATTTCTTGTTCTACAATAGATTTTAAAAAATCTTCAAGTTGTTTTAATCCACTTTCTTCAAACGAGCGTATAATAAATTGTAAGGTTGTTTGTTCAATGCCTCCCGAAATGCTTACGGGGTGTATAAATCCTTCTTTTTTATGCGTGCTTTCTGGGTTCATTTTATCTTTTGGTAGAGCGGATACAATAGCACTAGCAATTTTTATCGCACTTTCCATTTTATCTTTTGCAAATCCGGGATGTGTACTCACTCCATGAATATGAATTGTAACCCCATCGGCCGAAAAGGTTTCATTTTCAATGTGTCCAAGCTCTTCACCATCAATGGTATAAGCATAATCAGCACCTAGTTTTTTTATGTTTACTTTATCGGCACCTCTGCCAATTTCTTCGTCAGGTGTAAACAATATTTTTATTGTTCCATGTTTTATTTCAGGGCTTTTAATTAAATGATGAACTGCATCCATAATTTCGGCAACTCCTGCTTTATTATCAGCACCTAGCAGCGTTGTACCATCGGTAGTAATAATATCGTTACCTATTTGTTTTAATAGTGATGGATGCTCGCTTACTTTTATTACTTGAGTGGTATCATTAATAAGTACAATATCTTTACCATCATAATTTTTAACCACTTGCGGATTTACATTTTTACCGCTGCAATCGGGCGAGGTATCCATATGCGAGCAAAAGCATATTACAGGAACATTTTTACTGGTATTACTTTCCAGTGTTGCATATACGTAGCCATCATCATCCATGTGCGCATCGGCAATACCCATTTCTAACAGTTCTTTTACTAACAATCGAGCTAAGTCTTTTTGCTTTTCGGTTGATGGGCAGGTAGGAGAGTTAGGGTCGCTTTGTGTATCAATTTTTACGTAGTTCAAAAAACGTTCAACAACGGTGTGATTTATTGGCATGGTATTAATTTATTGGCGATTTTTAATTTAATTCTTTACACGAATTACCGTAATTTTACCGACTATTCAAAATAAGTTACTCATGAAATATAAACGACTTACAAGCGATGAACTAAACGCACTAGAAAAAGAATTTATCCATTTTTTAGCTTCGGCACAAATAACGGGTAGCGATTGGGATAGAATGAAAAAAAACGAAATTGAAAAAGCCAATGAATTGATTGATGTTTTTAGCGATGTAGTGTATGATAGAATATTGCGTAAAATAAAATATTTAGAGTATAGAGATGCCAAAACCTTGAATTTGTTTTATTGTGCCGAAGATAAAATAGCATTAGTGGGGATACGTGTAAAAGAAAATGCGGCTTTAGATCTTACCAATGCCGAAGTGCTCAATAATTGGCAGGAACAGGATTTAGCCAGTGTACATGTTGTAAAAAGCGAAAAAATATATGCTAAAGAGCGTGAAGAAGAGGTATTTGATTTATTGCAAAATGGTTGTTTAATTACTGATGATCGTTTGTTTAAGGTGTTGATGGGCGAAACGGGAAAATAGTATATTGTTTTATTCGTTAAAAAACATTAATAAGGCTTTTAACTTTAAACAAAAATGTTTATACCTCGACTAAGTTCCATATTTTTGTTAGCGTCAGTTCGAGCGGAGTTGAGAACAAGCGAGTTAATAATTTGACTTTAAACAGCTTCGTTAAAAAAAATAATTAACAAAGTTTTAAGTATAAATGTTTTTTAATTATTTGATTTTTAGTGCATTATGGTTAATGTGTGCTATTGTTTTTGAGTGTCCATATTGCTCCATTTTTAGTGGTGAATTTTTCTAATTTACCAAGAGTGGTTAAGTTGTCTAAATATTGTTCACTTTCATTGCGTGGTATCCCTGTTAGTTCAGCAAATTCTTTTGCAGTTAATGAATTATAGTGTGTAAATACCGAACTCCATGTTTTTTCAAAGTTTGTTTTTGAAGCCGTAGGATGTAATTTAAGTAATGTGTTTTCAAATATGCTGTATGGTTTTGAACCATAAACTATTTCTTTATGTCCTGTTGTATCGGTAAAAAATAGTGTAGGAAAACCTCTTACACCTAATTCTTTGGCTAGTTTTAAATCATCTTCAAAAAAAACTATTGCTTTCGATTGGTAATCGGTTTTGAATTTTAAAATATCTAGTTCTACTTTTTTAGCTGCGAATTCTAAATACTCCCATTTTGTAATATTCTTTTTTTGAAGAAAAACCATTTCTCGTATCTCACGAAGAAATAAAATTGCTTTTTCTTTACTTTGCAGTTGTGCTGCTTTAAAAGCAATTGAAGGTGGATAGGAAGATGGTAAAGGATTTTCTAACCAAATATTGCCATCGATTGGCATATCGTAATAAATGCTTACTTCATCCCAATGGTGTGCAACGTCAGATGGTTTGCTTATTCCTCCGCTATTGTAGCTCCAATCAGGTAGTAAACCACCCATTCTGTATTCAATTTCAATATAGTTTCCGTATTCCAATTTAAGCTTTCGTAATTGTGGTTCAATACCCCAACAAGATGAACAAATAGGATCGGTATAGTAAATTATTTTTACTGGTTTGTTGTTTGATTTTATCAAATTACTTTCTGCTGAATTTTGTTCTTTAGTTGGTACTTCGCATATTCCACTATCAGGGTTGCACATTAAAGGATTGTTTTGTTGTTTCATGTTTTTTTTGTTTTGTGAATTGCAACTTATATTGCACGTTGTGAATAGTGTTATTAAAATAAGATAAGTTAATTTCATTTTTGTAAAGCGTGTTACTATGTTTATTTATCTTTGTACAAAGTTGAGGACTTAATTTTGGGTAAACAATAAGTCAGAAAATTATGACTACTAAAAAAGAAATTGTTGATAACGAAACTTGTCCTGCACAAGGGCTTTTAAAGCTACTTTCGGGAAAATGGAAACCCGAAATTTTTCGTTTGGCTGTTGAATCTCCATTACGATTTAGTAGTTTGTTGCGTAAAATAGAGGGTTCTAATAAGCAAACGTTATCTGTTGCTTTAAAGGAATTAGAAGAAGTGGGGTTGTTAGAAAAAATTGTTATTCAGCAAAAACCGTTGCATATTGAACATCACCTTACTGAAAAAGGGAAGGCTTTAATTCCTATTTTTAAACAGTTAGAAAATATTGGGTAATCACCAAACCTGCCCCAATAAGCAACTTTTAAACTAAGCTATTTTATAACAAAAATTATTCAGCGCTATTACCCTTTAGGTGCCAGTGCCCATTTTTTTAGGTGTGTCATTTTTATGGCAGTAACAGCGGCTTCATCACCTTTGTTGCCATGTTTCCCTCCAGCACGGTCCATTGCTTGTTGTTGCGTATTGGGAGTTAACACACCAAATATTACGGGTTTATTGTAGTTAATACTTACGTTTGTAACACCATGCGCTACTGCATCGCAAATAAAATCGAAATGACGTGTTTCGCCTTGTATAACGCAACCAATACAAATTACACTATCAATTGTTTTATCCTGACAAAGTAATTGTGCACCCAATGTAAGCTCAAAGCTACCTGGTACGTAGGTTACAATAATATCGTTTTCGGTAGCACCATTTTCTAGCAATGTTTTTATTGCTCCATCACGTAAAGCGCCTGTAATTTCAATATTCCATTCAGCTACTACAATACCAAAACGAAGTCCGGCTGCTGAAGGAATAGTTGTATGATTAAAATCAGATAAGTTTTTTAGTGATGACGACATAATTATGGAGAGGCTATTAATAAAAAATTGCAGAATTTTAGAAGAGTTTGGTTCTAAAACGCTGCAATTTTAAAGTGTTGTTATAAAATTAAAGGTTACCTAATGTTTTTGCGTGGCTAATGTATTTTTCAATATCTTTTGCTTCAGCAGTTTCGTTGAATTCTGTTTTTATACGTTCGTATAATTTTACAGCATCAGCATAACTTCCTTTATCTTCGTTAGCCATAGCAGCTTTTTTCAAAAATATTGGCGTTGTAAAATTATTTACGTTTTGTTCAGCAGCTTTTAAATAATAGCTAATTGCTTCATCAGTTTTGCCTAGCTCTAAGTGAGCATCACCAATAGCACCTGTTGCTTGTGGGCCTACAATTTGATCGTTACCATTAAATTGTTGTAATTCTTCAATAGATTGTTCAAATTGTCCTTTTTTCAAATAGCAAATGCCCAAATAATAGTGTGCTAAATTGCCAGATGGTGTACTTCCAAACTCATCCACAATTTGAGTAAATCCAAGTGCAACTCCATCACCGTTAATGGCTTTGTCCAATGAATCTTGTTCGAAATAATGCTCTGCTTTAAACATTTCAGCACGTGCTTTAGTTTCTTCACCTGCTATATACCAATATTTATATGCAAAATATCCACCAACCACAGCAACAATAACTGCTGCTATTGTAATTAGGTTGTTTTTGTTTTGTTCAATGTAAAGTTCTGTTTTGGTTAACGCTTGTTCTACGTCAACAATAGGTTCGTCAAGAGTTTCTTTTGCCATGTTTTTTTATGCGTAAAATTAAATGGAATGCAAAAATAAGTTTTTTTTGCAATATCCGTACTATTATATCAGAAATCTGACTATTTAAGTTTATTTCGAGTTTTAGAAATAAAAATCAGTGTTACGAAAAGTTGTGAGATTTTACTTATTTAGTTCATAGAGGTATTTTCTTGTTATATAT
>JBASCV010000068.1:0-6014 GCA_049651825.1 Bacteroidia bacterium | reverse complement strand
CTTCAAAAAAAAAGAACCCTACAAAATTTGTAGGGTTCTTTTTTTTTTAATGTTTAATAGCAATATTAATTGCGAAGTTTATGTTTATTACTATATTTGATAAATGAGAAAACGCATGTAAATTTTTAGACAAAAAATTATTCCACATTACATTTATTCTAAATGAGACGGGTTTTCATTTTACTACTTTTAATTGCATTATTCTTCATTTGTTTTGTAGGCAATTCATATTCCAACAACAAAGGCAACAAGTATATTGATTCTCTTCTTATCGAACTGTCAACAACAAAAGATACAAGCAAAGTAAACACCCTCAACTCATTGAGTAAACACTACTCGAGCATTGCCAAATTTGACTTGGCCTTAAAGTATGCAAATGAAGCTAAACAGTTAGCAGAAAAAATTACATATAATAGAGGGCTTGGGAATGCAATTACAAACATAGGTGTAGTGTATTGGAATAAAGCCGATTTTGAGACGGCTCTTATTCATTTTAATGAATCGCTTAAAATTCATAAACAAATAAAAAATAAAAAAGGAACCGCAATTTGTTATAACAACATTGGTCTTGTTTATTGGAATACAGGAGATTTTGAAAAAGCAGTTGACTACATTTTAAAATCGCTTAAAATTTGGGATGAAATTAATGACAAAGGCGGAATTGCTATGGGTGAATTAAACATAGGCAATATTTATTTGAATCAAAAAAACAATGAAAAAGCGTTAGAACATTATTCTAAATCATTAAAAATAGCGGAAGACACTCAAGACAAACCAGTGTTGGGTCTATGCCTCAATAATATAGGTGTTGTTTATGGTAATATTGGCGAAAATGAAAAAGCAATAGAATTTCATACAAAAGCATTAAAAGTAAACGAAGACCGAGGAGACGAAAAATCAGTTGCAATGTCGTATAGTAATCTTGGCCTTATATATATGGATCAAAAAAAACTTAATGATGCATTTATAAACTTTAAAAAATCTGCCGAAACGGGGAAAAAAATTGGAGATTTAAAAGGCCTTGCCGTATCATATAATAATATGGCCAACGTGTTGGAACAACAGGGCAAATATGCAGAAGGTTTAAATTATAACAACGAAGCATTAGCAATAAACAAAAAAATTGGATACAAAAAAGGATTAGAAGATGTATACCGTATATCAAGTTCGCTATACGAAGGTTTAGAAGACTACCGAAAAGCACTTGAGTATTATCAGTTATACACAGACGTAAAAGATAGTTTATTAAATGAAGAATCATCACGTCAAATAGCTGAAATGAGTACCAAATATGGTTCGGAAAAAAAAGACAAGGAAATACAATTACTAAATGAACAAAGGGTAGCCGAAGCCAAACTTGCTTCGGCAGAAAAAAGAAAAAATCAGTTTGTTTTATTTTCGGTATTAATTGTGCTGTTGCTGGTAATTATATTTACTTATTTCATTTACCGAAACTCGCAGCAAAAACAAAAACTAAACGAACAACTTGAAAAGCTTTCTATTGTAGCAAGCGAAACAGATAACGGGGTGTTAATTTGTGATCCTCAAGGAACAATAGAATGGGCAAATGTGGGACTAACAAAACTTTTGGGATATACATTTGAAGAATTAAAAAGCAAAGGCACAACCATAGAGCAACTAAGCTCCAATCCACAAATAAGAGAAGTTATTGATGAAAGTATTAAAAGCAAGAAATCGTGTAGCTATCAAGTACTCAACAAAACAAAAGACGGCTCTTTAAAGTGGACACAAAGCACGCTTACACCAATTATTGGACAAGATGGAATTGTTCAAAAATTAGTTATTATTGATACGGATATTAGCGAGCGAAAAAAAATTGAAGACTTGTTAAGCCAACAAAATAAAGAGCTAGAACAATCGCACAGAGATATTACAATATTAAACGACATAGGGAAATCCATTACATCAATACTTTCTGTTGATAAAATTGTAGAGAAAACCTATGGCAACATAAACAAATTAATGGATGCTGATATCTTTTGTATTGGCATATACAACAAAGCCAAAAACAGCATCGATTTCCCTGGCTTTTTAGAAAAAGGAGTAAAATACAGCAGTTCGTACGATTTAAACGACACTAATCGCCTACCTGTTATTTGCTTTAAAAACCAAACTGAAATACTAATTAATGATTTAGAAAAAGATTACATCAAGTTTATACCTACACTACTTCCACCACTTGTTGGTGAACACCCCGAATCACTTATTTATTTACCACTCATTTTAAACAATAAAATTATTGGCGTTATTAATGTTGAAAGCTTTAGTAAAAATGCGTACACCCCTTATCATGTAAACATTCTAAAAAACTTAGCTATTTATGTTGCTATAGCTATTGAAAATGCTAAACTGTACGAAATTTTAGAAACCAAAGTTGAAGAACGAACAGCAGAACTAGTAAAACAAAATAAAGAAATAGAGCAAATGTATAGCAATATACAAGTACTCAATGAAATTGGCCAAGAAATAACATCTACATTGAATCTTGAACAAGTATTAGATACTGTTTATGCAAAAGTAAATTCATTAATGGATGCAACTGAGTTTGGATTTGGGATCTATAACACAGAAAAAGCAGCTATTGATTTCAGTAATTATTACTATGAGTCAAAACGAATGGATGCCGACCTTGATACATGGGTATCCATGGAAGACGACAACCGCTTATCAGTATGGTGTGTAAAAAATAAAAAGCCGGTTTTTATTAACCATATGCAAGTAGAATATAAAAACTACATCGCTAATTTAGATTCTTATCAAGGCGAAGGAAAATTACTACTTGAATCGGTAATTTGTTTACCGCTAACTATTGAAGAAAAACTAGTTGGAGTAATTAGTGTTCAAAGTCCGCATAGAAATGCGTACACACAAAAACACTTGGAAATTTTACAAACCCTAGCATCATCCATCGCTATTGCACTTGATAATGCACGACTCTACAACACAATGGAAGACGAAATAAAAGAAAGAACTAAAGAAATTGAAAAACAAAAAATTGTGTTGGAGGATAAAAATTTAAAAATAACCGATAGTATCAATTATGCATTGCGTATACAGCAAGCAATATTACCTTCACAACAGATGATGAGCGATATACTACCCGATTCGTTTATTTTGTTTCAACCTAAAGATATTGTAAGTGGCGATTTTTACTGGGCACACGCAGTTAACCAACATGAAATTTTATTTGCAGCTGTAGATTGCACTGGACACGGAGTTCCAGGAGCATTTATGAGTATTATGGGCTATAATTTGTTAGAACAAATTGTGAAAGAACAAAACATTCATGAACCAGCTTCAATTTTAAATGAACTAAGCAAATCTGTTATACGTTCGCTCAAACAAACGGCACAATTGGGGTCAATAAAAGAGGGAATGGATATTGCACTTTGTAAAATAAATTATACCACACTTGAGTTAGAATATGCAGGAGCACATAACCCACTAACAATAGTTAGAAAAAATGAGTTAATTGAGGTAAAAGCCGACAATAAATCAATTGGAATTTCTCATGCAACTAACGAATCGTTTAAAAACAATAGCCTACAGCTTGAGAAAAACGATTGTATTTACATTTTTTCAGATGGTTATGCCGATCAAAAAGGTGGAGCGCAAAATCAAAAATTTTTCTACAAACCTTTTAAACAGTTATTAATTGATATTAATAACAAAACAATGAAAGAGCAAGAAAAAGAGTTACACCAAGTGATTAATAACTGGAAAGGAGAAAAAGAACAAATTGATGATATTTTAGTAATTGGTGTTCGGGTATAAATTAAAATAAAGCCAACGAATAGCAGTAAAGGCCTACGCATAAAATTTATTAATATTATAATTTGTAATTTAGCACCACAAAGCGTTATTAAGCAATAAAGATTAACATTTAATATTTTACAGATTAAGATATGTCGGCAGAAGAGAAAGTAATTGTTGGAATTTCGCAAGGCGATATAAATGGCATTGGTTTAGAGGTAATTATAAAAACATTTCTCGATCCTCAAATGCTAGAAATATGTACGCCTGTGGTTTTTGGCTCCAACAAAACAGCCGCTTTTCATAGAAAAGCACTTAATATTGATGACTTTAGTTTTAATGTAATTAAAGATTTTTCGGAAATCAATCACAAACGAGCAAATATTATCAATGTGTATGAAGAGGAAGCGCTTATTGAAATTGGAAAACAAACCGACAATGGAGGCAAATACGCATTGAAATCGTTAGAAGCTGCAGCCAATGCCCTTGCTCAACAAAAAATAAATATACTTGTTACGGCACCTATAAACAAAGAAAATATACAATCGGCCGAGTTCAAATTTCCTGGACATACTGAATATTTGGAAACCAAATTTGGCAACGGAAAAAGTTTAATGTTTTTGGTTAGTGAAAAACTACGTGTTGCTGTAGTTACTGGTCATATTCCTGTTGCACAGATAACTCAACATTTAACAACAGAAAAAATACTCGATAAAATAAAAATCTTAAACAAATCACTAATTGAGGATTTTGTTATTAGAAAACCCCGAATTGCAGTTTTAGGACTCAACCCACATGCAGGCGATAATGGTTTAATAGGAAATGAAGAACAAACTATTATAAAACCAGCTATTGAAAAAGCACAACAAGAAGATATAATGGTTTATGGCCCCTACCCTGCTGACGGTTTTTTTGGAAACGATACTTATCAACAATTTGATGCTGTTTTAGCAATGTATCACGATCAAGGACTTATTCCTTTTAAAACCATAGCATTTAATTCCGGTGTAAATTTTACGGCAGGTTTACCAGTTGTGCGAACATCGCCCGACCATGGAACAGCATACGATATTGCTGGGAAAAACATTGCATCAGAAGAATCATTCAGAAAAGCAATATATACAGGAATTGATATTTACCGTTCTCGTCAGCAGTTTTTATCCATTTCGGCCGATCCATTAGTTATTTCACAAAAGAAAAGAGACCGCTAAACAACAATAAAAAGAACTGATTATCAAAAGCTTAACCCAAAAAGAGGCTAAATTGTTAAACTTTTTAACGATTCGCATTTTTAGGATTTTGTAATCCCACAGAATTTGTTACCTTTGTCGTCCTTTTAACAAAAAAGAAAATATTGAACCGAAAAGATTATATAATTCCTTTTGTAGGACTATCTCTAGGAGAACACATTTATGAATACCAAATTGATGGTAAGTTCTTTGATGATTTTGAATTTTCAGAAATACACGAAAGTGATATTTCGCTAAAAATCAGCTTGTTAAAACAATCATCAATGATGGTTTTAATGTTTGATATAAAAGGAACGGTGGCAGTAGAATGCGACCGTTGTACTGATACGTTTAACTTACCTATTGAAGGAACTTATAAGTTAATTGTAAAAGTTGGAGGAGCGGATACGGGTAATGATGATGATGATATTATTACAATTGCAGCAAATGAGTATGAATTGGATTTAACTCAATACATTTACGAATATATTTCGCTCTCGTTGCCAATAAAACGTGTACATCCCGACAATAAAAAAGGAGAATCGACATGTAATAAAGAAATGCTTAAAAAATTAAGCACTTTTTTAACAGAAGAAGAAAAAGAAACAAACGAACCCACTACTGACCCTAGATGGGATGGTTTAAAAAATATAACATTGAATTAATAAAATACAAAAACCTGATTCCCAACGGTTTAAAACAAAGGGAAATGAATAACTAACAATTAAAACTAATACAAAATGCCACACCCGAAGCGAAAATTATCGAAATCAAGAAGAGATAGCCGAAGAGGTCATGACAAAGCCGTAGCATCCACATTATCAACATGTTCTAACTGCGGAGCACCTACATTGTACCACCGTGTTTGTGGAGAATGCGGTTACTACAAAGGGAAATTAGCTGTTGAGAAAAAAGTTTCTGCTTAACCCAATAAAAAAATACGAGTTCGTATTACAAAATGAATAAATTTGTCCTCAAATTGTTCGTTTTTATCTTGATACATAAAAAGTG
>JBASCV010000067.1:0-20945 GCA_049651825.1 Bacteroidia bacterium | reverse complement strand
CCTATTATACTGTTCAAAATTTTGAGTTAGCATTAAATGATGTTTTAAAAGCCCAAGAATTAGGTTATCCAGTAGATCCTCGCTTTGTTGAAGCGATAAAAAATGGATTAAATGCACAAAGAGCTTTGGTTCAAAAAAATAAAAATTAAATTACCCTATTTTGAAGTGATTCTTTTCTGTAGCTCAATAAATGAGGGAGAATTACGAATTTTGTTAAAGGCTGTTTCATTTTGTAGTGTATGACCATCATTGAAGCCATTTGCTACTGCATTGTTTAAATTAGCAATTGCATCATTTTCGTTTCCATTTTGAGCCTCGTAAATAGCCCTAAAATAAAAAGCATCTTTGTTTTTAGGGTCAATTATTTTATACAATTGGGTGTAATAATCAACTGCTTGTGGAGCATTTTGTTTCATTGCGTTTGATGTATTCATGTAAGCAACTAAACTTAAAAAATTAATAATTCGTTTATACATTAACGCTTCTTGTTTGTTGCTTTTTAAATTTGATTTTTTTTCTAAGTTTTTTATTTCTTTTGTCCACCAAGCAGTGTTGTTGCCTTGAAAATGTTTTATATATTCTTGTTTTTTTGTTTCTTCAGTTCTCCATAGTGCTTCTTCGTTTTTTAGCATGCGGTCAACTTCTGCACTAGCACTCATTTTTTTATAAGTTTCAAAACACTCATTAATAGGCGCAAGTCCATCATAAAAATTAATTATTTTTTTACTTAAATGGTATGCTTCTGCTGTTTGGTGCTGTTCATTCGATTTTTTTAACTCGTTTAATAATGGTGTTAAGCTTGTATTTATAAGTGTTTCATTTTTGTTGGATATATCTTTTCGCATATTATTCAACTCTAGCCATAAAAAAGCTTCATCCATTGTTGTTTCATTGGGCCACTCATGTTTACCATTGTATGTTAATAGGTAATGTTTTAAGCTGTGCCCAGCAATGTCAATCATATCATACTTTTTCATTTCTATATAATTAAAATCTTCATTGCCAACCAAACCGATAATAGCATAATTGTTTCTAGGTTGTTGGGTAGTTGTGATAGGAGCTGCTGCACCACAACAAATAACACTATTAATAGCACCATTGAGTATTGTTAATGTGTTTGCAATGCGTGCACCACCCGAAAATCCTAATAAATAAACACGTTGAGTGTTTATTGAAAATCGTTTGATTACATCGTTAAACAATTCGGTCGCAATAGTATTCGATTCCTCCCAGGTATTTCCGTTTTTTGAATTGTTTGAACCTACTAATATGTATTCGTATTTTTCAGCAAGTTCCTTGTATTTTGTTACAGGTGTTTTCCCTTCTCCGTGTGGGTCGAATGAGTAAATTACAGGGTATTGTTTAGCTGCAATGTAGTTGGTTGGTAAATAAATGGCATAACTATGCAATTTATTTTCTTTACAGTAAATAGTGTCAATTACTATTCCACGTTGAATGCTATCTTTTTTAGCACTACTAACATTTTGTTGAATAGATTCTGCGGTATTATTTGTTGTACAAGCCGAAAGTATAAATATAGTAATCAGTAAAAAATATGTTTTCATCTTAAATTATTTTATAATTTTTGTATTCGCCAATTCGCCACCCCGTTGTTTTTTCTATGAATTCTAATAGTCTAAGCTTTATTGATGCTTTTCTTTTTGTTGGGTCAAAAGAAAACTTCCAATTCATTTTTAAAATTCGTTCTTGTATAACTGCAGGATGTTTGCCTTTAAAATTAACCAACGAATCAATTGATGAATAATCAAATTCATCTACTTGAGGTATGTTTTGTTGCATCCATTCATCGTTGTGCCAATACTTATGAAACGAAAGTTGTTTCGCTTGTTGGGCTTGTGGCGGCTTTACCCAGCCATAATGATAAATGCAAGCGTCAATTAATTTTACATTTAATTTTTTGTCCTTTTTTCTAAAACCTTGCGCATCTTTGTATGAAGATATTGATTTATCGTTTTTTATTACTCGTATTTCATGTCTATACCAACGTCTTGAATTTGCAACATAATCATACGAACCATAAAAATGAACATATTTAAATAGCAAGCCATCCACATTGGGCATATCTTTATATTGCAGCATTGCATTTTTTATAGTTGCTAAATAATTTTCATGTACTACTTCATCACCTTGAATGTAAAATGCCCAATCGCTCTCTTTTGATATAGCTGCAAATGCTTTATTGGTTTCTGCTGCCAATACTTTCCCGCCTTCTCGAAGTGAGTCGTCCCAAACGGTTTCGATGATTTTTATTTTAGGTGAATCAATACTTTTTATTAAATCAAGTGTGTTGTCTTCAGAATTACCAATAGCAACAATCATCTCATCACACAAAGGCAAAATAGATAGTATGGCCTCTACAATTGGATAATCATATTTAATGGCATTTCGCACTATTGTAAAACCACTTACTTTCATTTTATAATTTTTGAAACATTTATCCAACTAATAAATTACAGCCTCTAATGTCGCTATTATCAAAGCGTCCGAGTACTTCAAAAGAACCATCTGTATATTTTTTACCCAAATCTTGAGTAGCTATAAACGAACACGAATAGATATTTGACAAGTCAATTACATTTATTCCTCCTGTTCTAGCATCACTCAATATGTGAAAAGGGTCGTTTGTATCCCTTGTAATTACTTGCATCCATGGCGGACATTCAAATATTCCTTCTCCTTTCGAATAGGCCTGAGAAAGTAATTCAGTCATACCGTATTCACTATGAATACTTGTAACTCCAAATCCGCTACAAAGTTGTTGATGCAACTCTTCACGCACCATTTCTTTTCGTTTCCCTTTCATTCCGCCTGTTTCCATTACAATTGTATTATGTAATTGAAACGTTTGTTTTTCAATTAAATCTAATAGAGCATAGGTAACGCCAATTAAAATTGTTTTTTGATTTTTGGAATTTAATTCATTGATTTTTTGAATTAATTCATCATAATTGTTTAAATAAAAACCGCTATCTGCATGATTGCTCCGCTGAATAAGGTCTTCCATCATGTATATCAACGAAGACCCATTACGCTCCAAGTAGGAGGGGAGTAGCGCCAACACACAATAATCGTCAATAGCACCGTAAAACTTTTCAAAACCTAGTAAATAACTTTCTTCATAAATGCTTACATTTTTTACATAATGTTTGCTTTTAACTTCGCCACTGCTGGTGAAAATAATGTCACAAGAATCGGAACTATCTATATCAACAATCACTTTGTGTGTTTTAAAAAATTCAATGGGTAAAAATGGAATTTGATTTATTTTTTTTACATCTCTAATTTCTACTTTTATTCCATCTACATATGTGCGATACACTTTATTGTTCTGATACTGAAAATTAAATATAGCAATAGCTTTACGCTCAAATTCTTCAGCAGTTTTGATGTCGTAAATAGATTCGGATGCGAATATGTTTTTAGATGTATTGATAGTACTTTAATTTAAACGTATTAAGTAACTTTTAATTTTATTCGATTTATTTACAAGCAACCTCTATGCCTATTGCTCGATAAACTCGAAACGAACTTGTGCGCTGTCATTTCGAGCCTGTCGAGAAAGTGGGGGAGCTTTATAATATTTTTATAAATAAAATTTCAACAGTTACTAAAATGAATGCTTGTTAAATTTGCTTTCATCAAAAATAATTGATAATTTTATATATTCGATTAAATAATATGAAACCCGTCATTAAAATATCCATTTTACTTATTTTGATTAGCATTTTAGCTCAGTCTTGTGTAAAAGAACGAGAATTTCCTCCAACTCCTGTAATTGCTTTTGAGAAGTTTGTGAAATTTGAAAACGATTCGGCTGATTGTTACATAACCTTTCAGGATGGAGATGGAGATATAGGGCTTAAAGCCAGCGATTTCCTTTTACCTGACGATTTAAAAATGAAATACCTCTATAAAAATCAAAATGGCGATTTTGTGCCTGTTGATTCTTCGTTTGGTACCCCTCAATTTGATACGCTTTTTTATACCTATCGTGTACCTTACCTCACACCCGAAGGACAATACAAGGCATTAGACGGAGAAATAAAAATAAAATTACGTTCAGCACCTGTATTTGGTCCTCACGATGTTGTGAAATTTGAAATTTCGCTTCGCGATAGGGCAGGAAACATGAGTAATGTAGTTACTACCAATGAAATAGACGTTCCTTAGATTTAGCTCTTTTTGTTCCCCTATTTTTATTATCTTTTCGTTTTATTCTTTCTCTAAAAATTCCGATATTTGTTGGATATGGAAGGTTCGGACGATAAAAAGAAAAAAATAATCGAAAAACTACGTCATCAATACCGATTGGTAGTGATGAATGATGATACATTTGAAGAAAAGTTCTCCTTACGTTTAACTCCACTTGGTTTGTTTATACTTCTTGGTTCTGTAACAATTGTAATGACTATGCTTGTTACTTCACTTATTGCATTTACACCACTCAGAGAGTACATTCCGGGCTATGCCGATGCAGGCGTTAGAAGAAATCTGATTAGAATTTCACTAAAAAGCGATTCCTTAGAGCAGGCACTAACAGCACAAAATGCATTTTTAGCAAACATTGAAAATGTATTGCAAGGCAAAACTCAAACCGATACAGTTCAAAATAAGCCAGACAAAAGTAAACAGTATGCTAAATTAAAAATGGATGCTTCGTCAAATGAAAATGATTTTAGAAAAAATATTGAAGAGCAAGATAAATATAGTTTGGCTTATGAATCAGCTGCAAGTAAAAGCGCCATTTCAAGTTTCTCGTTTTTTACTCCATTAAAAGGAATACTATCTAGTTCATTCAAGGCAGGCGATCAACATTATGGAGTTGACATTGTAGGCCCTGAAAACGAAGCAATAAAATCTACACTTGATGGAACAGTAATACTCGCAACGTGGTCGTCTGAAACAGGTTATACCATTACTGTGCAACATAGCAATAATTTAATTTCGGTATACAAACACAATTCTGTTTTACTTAAAAAAATAGGCGATTATGTAAAAGCTGGCGACCCTATTGCAATTATTGGTAATTCGGGTGAACAAACAACTGGGCCACACTTGCATTTTGAATTATGGTACAATGGTAATCCCGTTGATCCACAAGATTATATGGTATTTTAACTCAATTTATAAAAACACTTTACTTGAATAAAAAAAATAATATAGCTATTTTAGGTTCTACAGGTTCTATTGGTACTCAAGCCTTAGATGTTATCAGAGCCAATCCCAACCAATTTGAGGTAGAAGTACTTGTTGCCAATAGCAATGCCGATTTGTTAATAAAACAAGCCATCGAGTTTTTGCCCAATGCTGTTGTTATTGCGGATGAAAGCAAATACACTTATATCAAAGATGCGCTTAAAAGTACGGATGTGAAAGTGTTTGCAGGTAGCAAATCCATTGTAGATATTGTACAAATGGAAAGTATTGATACCGTACTTGCAGCTATTGTTGGCTATGCTGGTTTAGAATCCACACTTTCGGCTATAAAGGCAAGTAAACAAATCGCCTTGGCAAATAAAGAAACCCTTGTTGTTGCAGGAGATTTGGTTACATCCATTGCCAAAGAAAATGGCGTAAACCTTTATCCTGTTGATTCAGAGCATTCTGCTATTTTTCAGTGCCTTGCAGGAGAATTTCATAACCCTATCGAAAAAATATATTTAACAGCTTCGGGAGGTCCGTTCAAAGGGAAAGACAAAGCTTTTTTAGAAAATGTAAAAAAAGAACAAGCCTTAAAACATCCCAATTGGAGTATGGGAGCAAAAATCACTATCGACTCTGCATCATTGATGAATAAAGGTTTGGAGGTAATTGAGGCGAAGTGGCTTTTTGGATTGCAAACAGAACAAATTGATGTAATTGTACATCCACAAAGCATTATACATTCTATCGTTCAATTTACCGATGGAAGCATGAAAGCACAAATGGGTTTGCCCGATATGAAATTACCAATACAATATGCTATAGGCTATCCGCATCGCATAAAATCTGATTTCCCTCGTTTCAATTTTATGAATTATCCGCAGCTTACCTTTGAACCTGCCGATACGAAGACGTTTCGCAACTTGGCACTGGCTTACGAAGCACTCAAAAAAGGAGGAAATGCAGCTTGTGTCTTAAATGCGGCAAATGAAGTAGCGGTAGAAGCCTTTTTAAACGATAAAATAGGCTTTTTGAAAATGAGTGATGTAGTTGAAAAATGTTTGCAAACACTTACTTTTATTGCCAAACCAAGTTATCAAGATTATATCAATACTGATAAAGAAACCCGTTTGGTTGCTACCGAAATAGTAGCTCAACAAGCACATTCATTGCATTTTAAACCTTAACACAATTTAACCACCAAAACCTTAAAAGGATTATTAACTTTGTAATCATCTAACAAATACCTTATCAATTTAAAATGGAAATTCTAACACAAGCATTACAGTTTATACTTAGCTTATCTATACTTATTGTTTTGCACGAGCTTGGGCACTTTATACCTGCTAAATTATTTAAAACAAAAGTCGAAAAATTCTATTTATTCTTCGATCCTTGGTTTTCGGTATTTAAAGTAAAAAAAGGCGAAACCGAATATGGTATTGGTTGGTTGCCTTTGGGGGGGTATGTTAAAATAGCTGGAATGATTGACGAATCAATGGATAAAGAGCAAATGAAATTGCCTGCAGAACCTTGGGAGTTTCGTTCAAAACCAGCTTGGCAACGCCTAATTATTATGATCGGTGGGGTTACAGTAAATGTGATTCTTGGAATATTGATTTATGCAATGGTTTTGTTTGCTTGGGGCGAAAGTATTCTTCCTACTAAAAACGTTACATACGGTGTAGCTGTTGATACACTGGCCTATCAAATGGGCTTTCGCGATGGTGATAATATTTTGGCTGTTGATAATAAACCTGTTGAAACAATAAATAAAGTGCCGTATGAAGTGTTAATCAATAAAGCACAAAGCATTCAGGTTGATCGTAATGGCGAAAAATTAGACATCGCTGTTACGGAGGATGATTTAAGTGAAATGATTAAAAACAAATATACACTTGTTGAACCTCGTTTTCCGTTTGATGTTGATACAGTAATTGCTGGTAAAGGAGCTGCTGCAGCCGGAATACAAAAAGGCGATAAAATAATTGCTGTAAATAATGTTTCAACGCCTTATTACCAAGATGTAGTTAAAGTATTAAAAAACAATAAAAATCTGGATGTTCAAATAACTTTATTGCGTAATACAGATAGCGTTACAACAACAGCAACTGTTTCCGAAGATGGGAAATTGGGTATTGGCCCAAAATCATTGGATAATTATTTTACGTTTGAAACAAAAGAATATGGTTTTTTAGCATCGTTTCCTGCAGGTGTAAACAAAGCGTATGATACGTTTGATGGCTATGTAAAACAATTAAAAGTATTATTCACTGTAAAAGATGCGCACAAAGAATTAGGTGGTTTTATGTCGATGGGTAAAGCTTACAGTACTAGCTGGGATTGGCACCGTTTTTGGAGTTTTACAGCCTTTTTAAGCATTGTGCTGGCTATTATGAATATATTGCCTATTCCGGCTTTGGATGGCGGACATGTAATGTTTTTACTATACGAAGTAATTACACGCAGAAAACCAAACGAAAAGGTGATGGAATATGCACAATATGCTGGTATGATTATACTTTTGGCATTGTTGTTGTACGCCAATGGTAATGATGTGGTAAGATTGTTTACGAAGTAATACTTGAATCTATTGTAATCCATTTGGTTACAAGCAGCTTACGCACATATTTCGAAAGGCTTAATATGACTGCGCGTGGTCAGTCTGAGTCTGTCGAAGACTGTGGGAGGGTATTTAATAGGTGGTAATAAACAAGTTAGGATTTGTAAAAATCATTCACAACGAATAACAATTATCTTTAAAGCATGTTTAACCTTTCTCGAATTCTGCTTTTAGTTCTATTTCAACTTTCAGTTGTATGTGCTATCGCACAAGAAGGTACACGCAATACAGGTACAGCAAATGCACCAATAGGTAAAATAATGCTTATCCCTTTTGAGCCCCGTTTGTATATGAGCGAAATTGACATGAAAATCAATCAGCAAACAAAATGGAAGTTTGAACAAATAAGAGAAAATTTTAGAAAACAATTGAATGCACAACTAAAAACAAAGTTGCAAAGCATTGCTCCTGTTGTTTCCTTTTATAGCGACTCCACTAAAATGGCAAAAGATTTAGCTTATATCTATAGATCAACAACGCTTAGGTACGATTTAATTTCAAATCCAACACCAGCTAAGCCTCAACCTAAAGAAAGTGGCATCAAAAACGGTCAGTTGGTGGTTATTGCTAATACCGATAAAAAATTTATGAATACTCAAATAATCGATAAGGAGCTTTTACCTTATTTGACTAACAAGTACAAAACCGATTATTTTGTGTTTATCAATCAGTTGGATATTGTAAATAATAACGAAACATACAGCTTAGCTACCGATACATACATGCGCGATGTTACCGTTCATTACAGTATTTTAGATAAAACGGGGAAATGTATTAATGCGGGTGTTGCTACTTCGCAATTTTCGTCAAAAGAAAACGAGCCTAAAAAAATTGTATCACTAAGCTTTACTCCAATTGCCAGTTACATTAGCACAAAATTATCCAACGTTGTGAAGCCAGAAAAAGAAGAAATGAAACCTAAAAAATAAATGTATTGTTCATGATGAATAAAATTAAAATACTAATCATTTTTTTTGTCTTCTTTCTGCAGTTAACCTTACTACGTTCACAAAATCCCAATGTTGTTGTTAAATGTAGTGAAGTAAATAATGATTATATTGTCTATTCTGAAAGCAAAATTAAAAGTGTTGCTACATTTGAGGTTTCAAAAAAAGATAAAAAAGATAAAAAAGATAAAAAAATAACATCTAAAGTTTGGTATTCCTTAAGCGGCTGTCCAATTAAAAGTATATACTATTCTAGTAACCCAAATAATACGGATGAATATACTAAACTAATTGCTGACTATAATTCACTTGGCAATAGAACAAAATTTGAAAAATATAGTTACACGCATGATTCGGTTTCTAAGTTGCTTTTTTCTGAGTTTGTTGAATTTGATTCAAATAACAGAATTAAAAGTAAAAAAACAGAACATCATACATCGGATACTACTGTTCAATACCTCTCTGAAGAATATAAATATGATGAGCAAAAATATATATTGTCTGTAACACAAAACGTGCGCTCAAACACCACTTTTCCATACTCGGTTAATGTGTATAAATATTTATCGATAATAGATGCACCTGCATATAGCGAACGTATCAATTATTTTTCGCCAAATAGTTATAGCAAAAGTACTATCGACCAGGCCGCCTCAAATTATTATATTAATGTTGAAGATGGTAAAACAACACAAGAGCGAAAAATAGTTTATGAAAAAAATTTTTCAGGAAACATCCTTAAAGAAATAACTATAGATTTAATGACGAATAAAAAAACAAAAGAAATTATTTATCACAATACTCATGAATATGAAGTTATAAATTATGATATAGAAGGTAATAAAACAAATAGTTATACTGAAAGATTGCCCTATTCTGATCCTGTGCCTGACAGAATTGAAATCGGAGGATATAGTTACGATTCATTGGTGAAAAAAGATACTGTAATGCTTAAAAATGGCGGACTAAAGGTGCACGTTTTTGAAAAGCAGTATGTTGATGGTAAAATTCAAGATAAATTATCACAAACTTTAGAGTACAACAAAAATAAATTAATCATTAGGCAAGATGTTGAATATTCTCAACTGATTACTGAGTATGAATATGAGTATTATTAGCATTTTTATAAATTAATCGAGCAAATAAGTATGAAACTTTTTTTTCTATTCTGTTTATCTTTATCAATAGGTTTTTCTACATTAATTTATGGGCAAGAGTTTGAAAAACATTGTGGTGCCGATGAATTAAGAATTAATACATTAAAGCAAAATCCTACAATTGCTAAAGCTGTTATTATACGTGATAGTATTCTAGAGGCGTTTACAAAAAACTTTGAAAATAATATGCATTATAAGAGTAGTACCCCTATTTATACTATTCCTGTTGTTTTTCATGTAATTCACAATTATGGAAGTGAGAATATTTCTAATGAACAAATTTTAGATGGGCTTGATGTATTAAACCAAACCTTTCGTAAGCAATTGGCAGATACAGCTTCTATTGTTGCCGATTTTAAACCAATTCATGCCGATTGTGAAATAGAATTTAAGTTAGCAAAACTTGATCCTGATGGTAATTGTACAAGTGGAATTAACCGTATTGCTTCGCATTTAACTACCATTGGCGATCATTCTGTGAAATCACTCATTCATTGGCCTCCTACAAAATATTTGAATGTGTACATTGTTTCAAATCCTGCAGGGCTTGCAGGTCATTGTGTGTGGCCTGCTGATGCAGATACTATTCCTGAATGGGATGGCATTGTTATAGCACACAATTGTGTTGGTAGAATAGGAACAAGTAATAATACCACATCAGTTGTTTTTGCTCATGAGTGCGGACATTACTTGAATTTACACCATATTTGGGGAGGTAATAACGTTCCTGGGTTTTATTATTATCCTTGTGCCGACCCTAATAAAGATTGTAATATAGACGATTTTGTAACAGATACACCTCCTACAATTGGTTGGCAAACATGTAATTTAACTGGTGCATCGTGTGGTAATACCGTTGATAATGTTCAAAATGTAATGGATTATTCGTATTGTAATAAAATGTTTACTTATGGTCAAAAAGCACGTATGCATGCATGTTTAAATAGCCCTATTGCTGGGCGTAATAATTTGTGGCAAACTTTAAATCTTATCGCAACGGGTGTTGCTGATTCGTTAAGTGCGTTTGTGTTATGTGAAGGCGACTTTAAAAGTAACAAAAATGTTGTGTGTGCCAACAATTCTAATTCTATTACGTTTACAAATACTACCCTTGCTCAAACGTATACAAATGCTGTTTGGACTTTTCAAGGTGGCAATCCTTCAACATCAACACAATTAGTCCCTGTAGTAACGTATACAACTCCAGGAAAATATGATGTTGAGTTAAAACTCTTCAAAGGAATGGATTCGCTCGTAATTCTGAAAAAAAAGTATATAAATGTTTTTGAAACTACAGGAAATAATTATCCTTTTGCCGAAAGTTTTGAAACCGTAAATAATATAGATACTTCAGCTTGGTTTGCGTATAGTTTTGATACGATAAATAGCTGGCAAGTTACATCAAATGCTGCATCAATAGGAGCGCAATCCATCATGTTGAATAACTATGATAAAACTGAAAGTACTAAAGATGAATTGTACAGTCAAACATTAAATCTTACCGGAGCCTCTTCTTTAAACCTTAGTTTTAAATATGCTTATGCAAAAAAAGATACAAGTAGCGATGATCGTTTGCAGTTATTTATTACAAATGGGTGTAATGCTAGTTGGTTGCAGCGTTTAAATATTATTGATCAAGCACTCGAAACTGCACCTCCTACAAATTTAGCATTTGTGCCTTTAAATGATACAAACTGGAAACAAGCACATACGTTAATCCCAACAACATATTTAAATTCTAATTTTAAATTCAAATTTGTATTTACTTCAAACAATGGTAATAATTTGTATATCGATGATATCAATCTGGATATAAATGCAAGTATTAATAATAGTGATTTTAGTTCAACTCTAAATGTGTTTCCAAATCCAGCACACGAACAAGTGAAAATAAGTTTTTCGCTCGAAACGGCAACACTTGTAAGTATTGCTATCTATGATGTTTTAGGGCAATTGGTTTTTGAAAAATCGAAAGAAATTTACAACATAGGCGATAACACAATCGTGATAAATACAAAAGAATTTAAGTCGGGTTTCTATTTGCTAAAGATAAATGATAGCAATAACAGTACATCACTTCCTTTAATTATCAACCAGCATTAATGCATCTGTGTTTTTTTTAATTTCCCCCTCTAGAGGGGGATAAAGGGGGAGGTGAATTTTATTTCATTCCCTAAAACAATCCTTTCTAAAGCGCCCCTGCCTTAATGTCTTCAACCACGCTTGGGTCTAGCAGCGTAGAGGTGTCACCTAAATTTGCTAAATCATTTTCCGCAATTTTTCTCAATATACGTCTCATTATTTTACCACTTCTTGTTTTAGGCAAACCTTTTACAACCTGTATTTTATCGGGCTTTGCTATTGCACCCATATATTTTGTAACCGTTTTTGTGATTTCATTTTTTAATGCATCAACATCACTTCTTTCATTATCACAAATAACAAAAGCATAAATTCCCCATCCTTTAATGTCATGTGGATAGCCAACAACAGCACTTTCAACAATGTCCGGATGTTCATTAATCGCATTTTCAACTTCGGCTGTGCCCAATAAATGACCCGAAACTTTTATCACATCATCAACACGACCAGTTATTCTATAATAACCATCTTCATCTCTTCTGCAACCATCACCAGTAAAGTAATAGCCTTTAAATGTAGAGAAATAAGCTTCTTTGCAACGTTCATGATTTCCATAAGTAGTACGTATTGTACTTGGCCACGGAAACTTATAGCACAATCGTCCTTCAACATTGTTGCCTATTAGCTCTGCCCCTTTTTCATCTAACAAAATCGGTTGAACTCCTGGTAAGGGCAACGTAGCAAAGCCTGGTTTTGTTTTTGTTACACCTGCTAGCGGAGAAATCATAATAGCACCTGTTTCAGTTTGCCAGTAAGTATCAACAATAGGGCATTTGCCTTTGCCTATATTTACATCGTACCAATGCCATGCTTCTTCATTGATAGGTTCTCCAACGCTTCCTAATACTCGTAACGAATCTAATTTGTAAGGTTTCACAAAATCTAAGCCCATCGCTTCTAATGAGCGTATTGCTGTTGGTGCGGTGTAAAATATATTTACTTTGTGTTTGTCAATTACTTCCCAAAATCTACCAGCATCAGGGAAAGTGGGTATCCCCTCAAACATTAATGTTGTTGCACCTGCCAATAAAGGCCCATAAACTAAGTAGGAGTGCCCAGTAATCCAACCAATATCGGCTGTACACCAATACACTTCGCCATCATTGTATTGAAATACATTTCTAAATGTATATTCAGTAGATACCATGTAGCCTGCAGTCGAATGTACCACTCCCTTAGGTTTTCCTGTCGACCCCGATGTATATAAAATAAACAATGGATGTTCTGAATCTACCGCTTCTGGTAAACAATTTGCATCAACTAGTTTTATTTCTTCATGCCACCAAACATCTCTATCTCCTTGCATTTCAACTGCACAATTGGTGTGTTTATAAACAATTGATTTTTTTACCGAAGGACAAATTGTAAGTGCCTCGTCAACAATACTTTTTAATCCAATATCTTTCGTGCCTCTAAAAGCACCATCACTTGTTACTACTATGTTGCAGTCTGCATCCTGAATCCTATCCGCAAGTGAGCGAAACGAAAAACCGCCAAATACTACCGAATGGATAGCTCCAATGCGTGCACATGCTAATACCGCTATTGCTAATTCTGGAATCATTGGCATGTAAATGCAAATGCGGTCACCTTTTTTTGCGCCATTATGTTTTAATACATTCGCAAAGCGGCATACTTCTGAGTGAAGTTCGTTATATGTTATTTTTCTTGATGCATCTTGTGGATTGTTGGGTTCCCACAAAATAGCTACCTGATTGCCTTTTCCTGCCTTTAAATGTCTATCAATACAGTTTTCTGTAATGTTTAAACTTCCTCCAATAAACCATTCAATTTTAGGCTCATCAAAATTCCATTCCAAAACTCTATCCCATTTTTTATACCAATTAAAAGCGGCTGCTTTTTCTGCCCAAAATGCTTCTGGATGTTCTATACTATGCTTGTATTCTGCTTGATATTGCTCTAGCGATGTAATGCGTTTCATGAAATAAATTATGTATAGGCTAAAAAAATAAATGCTTAATTATGCTACGAAATATACAAAAAAATAAATTATGAATAATAACAGACTAAAGTAAACGTTTAATAATTATAATGAAATTGTTGCTTGTTATTTTGTACAGTATTTTATGTTACAAAATTTCTGTTCTCTTGAGTCGGATTAAGGGTGAGATAAATGATAGTTTTTGTAAATAAAAAAACAACAATTTTAAATATCTATAAACTACCATTCTATATAACAAACCTTAAACTTACGGGTATGTATAAGCATATAAAAATAGTAGCTTTTTCCTTTGTCGCAACAAGCTCAATTGCTCAACAAGCACAGTCTTTATATAATAATTACATAGAAGCAGGTGTAAATACAGGCCTCTATAGTAGTTCATTTACAGGAGGAGTGCAAGGTGCTTTTGGAAAACATTTTTTTGTTTTTGGAAACAAAAGTGCAATCGATTTCAGGGCTAAAGAAAATTATACACACCAGCCTAAAAGACAAGCAGGCTTATTAAGTTTAACGTTTAGATATTTTCTCGCCTCAAATTATTATATAGGTGCAGGATTTGCGCACAATCATGAAATAGCATTTCATAATTATTTAAGTGAACCTGTTAAAGCTACAATGGGAAACAGTAAGCATTTAATACATCGCACTGGTCTAGTGTTTGAAACAGGTTATGATTTCAAACAAGTGAATGCCAAACAAACATTTGGAATTATTCCAACTTTAAATTTGGCTGTAAATTATTTGTTAATGGATGACGAGCCTAATCCGTACGTTACATTAAGCGTTGGGATTAGATACGGATTTAAGCCGATAAAGTATATAAATAGGAATTGAAACCCGCTAACCCATGCTTTTTGCTATAGCAGCAAATGTTGTTTCATTTCGCCCTAGCCTAGCAATCACCCTCATGTGCGACATGAAAGCTGAACCAATACTTTCATTATAAATGTATTTTATACCAAATTCTTTAGCTGTTTGTTCTACAATAGGGGCTATTTTGGGATAGTGAACATGACAAATTGTTGGGAATAAGTGGTGTATTGCCTGAAAATTAAGCCCACCAACATAGTAAGTAATTAACCAATTATCTCTACTAAAATCAGCAGTTGTATTTAGCTGATGTATTGCCCATTCATTGTCAATATTTCCCTTTTCGTCAGGTATTGGAAAGGTAGTTTCTTCTACCACATGTGCCAACTGAAAAATAATGCTTAAAATCAAACCAGCCACAACATGTAAAGATACAAACCCTATCAGTGCATGAACTAAAGTTACATTGTCCAACAACACTGTTGGCAATACAATTATATAACCCCAATAAAAAGCTTTCCATAAGATAATACTAATCAGGGATTTTACTCTATATGCTGTATTTCCTTTGTTAAATCCTTCATTTTTAAATTCAATATATTGAACAAAATCTTTTACAGTTGTCCAATATAACGACATGATCGAATAAAATAAAAAAACATAAACAACCTGAAAACGCTGTACTTTTTTATATTCCCCTGCCGGTGAAAAACGCATAATCACTTTATTGTCAATATCTCTATCATAATCATGAATGTTAGTATAGGTGTGATGCAATATGTTATGTTGGGTTCTCCAGTTTTGATTATCACCTCCTACCAAATTAAGCGAAAGTCCTAATAATTTATTAATTTTTGGGTTAGATGAATAAGCACCATGATTTGCATCATGCATAACACTCATGCCAATGCCTGCTAGTCCTAGACCCATTACCAATGTACAAAGCCACATGCCTAATAAGCTATAGCCTTGTGTCATTATTAAAATATAAGGAATGAAATACAGACTTAACATTACGATGGTTTTTCCTACCATTGTAGGGTTTGCGTGCTGAGAAATATTGTTTTCGGTAAAATAATTATCTACGCGTTCTTTTAATGTACTAAAAAACAGAGTCCTGTTTTTGTTGGTAAACTTAATTTTAGGTTTCATTTAAATTTGATGGTAAAGTACAAATATAGCACGATTTTGTTTGCTATCAATCATGTAGGCTAAAAACTTATTAACTAAACCTAAAATGTGTTTTAATAAATGCTGTACAATGTTTTCTAAATGTTTTTTCTCTGTAAAATAAATGTTAAAACATGTAGTGTTTGTATTTGTTTTTTTAGTTTTTTGATTTTCAGGTATTTGTGTCGTTTTTTTTTACCTTTTGTCGATAAAAAGCTCCATTTGTCGATAAATCAAATCCACTTAACTAATTTTTTAGTAAAAAACGTCATTTTACTTGATAAGTATTGGCTTTTTTGTGTATCTTTATGAGGTGAAATGTATACACATTTAATTATTATGCATGAATAGTAAAATGGTTAAAAATATTGTCTGTTTTTTGGGTGTTGCCATATTCTTTTTTGCCTGCAAAAAAGAGAGGAGTGGTAATGATTCCCCTATTTTGGAGCTTGGTCAGCACTTTGGTGGAGGTGTTATTTTTTATATAGATGGTTCTGGTGAGCACGGTCTCGTTGCTGCCGAGCAAGATGTTGATTTTAAAGTAAAGTGGGCTGATACATGTTGTAAAACAAATGCCTCATTCGTAGAGGTTGGGCGAGGTATGCATAACACTAATTCTATTTTCGAGTCTTTTGGCGTTGGTAATTATGCAGCAAGTGTCTGTCGTCAGTTGGATGTTAATGGTTATAAAGACTGGTTTTTGCCTTCCAAAAATGAATTGAACCTGCTTTATCAAAAGCGGAATTTGGTCGGTGGATTCTCGACTGATTATTACTGGAGTTCTTCTGAGAAAGATTCTTTGCATGCCTGGTATTTATATTTTCCCTATGGTCCACAGTATTTTGTAAATAAAGATTCTGTAGCTAGGGTGCGTGCAGTACGGGCTTTTTGAGAAATTTTAATAACCTATTTAAGTGGGGAGTGGTAAATATTTTATATGTATAAACATGAAAGCGTACGTTAAATGTTACATACAAATGGCTTTAACAGTTTTTTGTGTGTTAGTTTTTTTCAATCTGTCTCATGCTCAGTCATTGCAAAGGCAGTCAATTGGAAGTGGTGGTGGAGCGTCCTTTTCTGACGGAGTGCTTGTTCAGCAAACTGTTGGCCAACCTTATTCTACAAATACCTCTTACGACAATGGAATCGATTATAGACCAGGTTTTCAACAGCCTGTCTTTAAGGTGAGTTTAATAAAAACATCTATAAATATGGATGTTTTTCCAAACCCTGCAACAAGTTGGGTTACATTAAAAAGCTCTAAAACCCTCACAAATGCATTCTTTCAAGTGGTTGACCTCAATGGGAGATTAGTATTTAAAGAAAATTTTAATGAGTTTAATTCATACACGTTAAAATGTGATGATTGGAGCAATGGTACGTATTTACTGTCGTTAACGGATCAATCAGGAAACAGTTATTCGTCTAAGTTGATTATCTTGAAATAAAATTAAATTGTTGAAAAAATTACTCCTAAAATATTGTTTAAGCTTGTTATTTGTTAGTTGTTATCAGCTATCAAAAGCTCAGTCTTTTATGAATATTGAGGTTGCTCAAAATTTTTCAACGTTCAAGTTTTCTAATAAATTTATTGACGATACTAATTTTGCAAGTGATTACCAACAGTACACTCAAATTAATTCTATTGCCTATGGAGCAGGCTATACTAATTTAAGATCATCTGGTTTATTATTTAATGGTGGTTTGGGCTTTCGCAAAGCGGGTGCATCGCTTGTTTACAACAGAACTAATTATCTTTGGGATTTGCAATACATTGATTTTAAAGTAGGAGCAGGCTACCTATATAATCGATGGAGTATAAAATCGTATGCATGCTTTATGCCTTATTATGCTTATTTGCTTAGCGCAAAACAAACAAGTGGGTTGAATTATTATGATATAAAATCGGATAACGCATTAAAAAGTCATGATTTAGGTTTACTTTTAAATGTAGGATTGAAAGTCGCACTTTCTTATTATACAGATCTTTTTGCCGAGTATAATTACAATTTAGGTTTAAACAATATAGAAACAGCTCCCGAGCAATCGCTTTATAATAGAGGCTTTTTAGTTAAGCTTGGTTTAGCAATAAACATAACTAATTTTAAAAAATTACAAGAACAAATAAATAAAGTTCCAGCTGATTCTGAAGTTAGTGTTCCTGCACAAAACCTATCCTTAGCCACACCATCAGATAATAAAGTTTCTGATGTTAGTAAAGTACCAGCTCCCGGTACTCAAGGTTGGGCTAGTAATTCAAATACTCAAAGCAAAAAAAACAATTCAAATATTGCTTTGGATAATCCAAATAGCAATCTCTCAAATTTAAATAATGATGATAATACATCCACAGCTGTTCCTTCCGATTTGGATAAAAAAACAATAGATGAGCCTCAATATAAATCGGTAAACATCTCAGCGGCAAATAACAATATTGATGATAAAAGCGACAATACCCCCACCAATAATTTAGGTGCGGCAAATATTAAGTCTAGTAACAATAACATAGTAAGTAATTCTACCACACTTGCAACTACCGTAAAATCCACTCCTGTCGAATCCTCAACGAGTAGCACTAACAATAAAAATACAGCCTCAGCTGTAGAGCCTATCGATAACGTTGATTATATTGAAGATATTCCCTTTGAAAAGACAAAAACAGAAGAAATTAATTTTAATAAATCTGCAGGCATTCAAGTGGAGAAAAGAACTCCCTCAACTACTGTGAACAGTAAAAAGAAACCAGATAGTGTGAGCGAAAAAAAGATACCTAAAAATGATGCTAAAATAGAATTTAAAGTTCAGTTAACAGCTGTGAAAAATTCATTACGGGATGGACATCCCATTTATAAAAATTTTAAAGGCGAAATAAAATCTGAAAAGGGAAAAGATGGATGGATGCGATATTATTTGGGCTCCTATGAAACATATGACGAAGCCTTGAAAGAATTAAAAAAAATTAAAGCAAAAGGTTTAGCTGATGGTGGATTTATTGTTGCATTTAAAAATTCGAAAAAAATTTCGGTTTCCGAAGCAAAAGAGTTATTAAAAGATTAAACATTGTATAATCATTACTAGTGATAAAAAAGTTATACATATATATATATAGCATCATCATGTTGATGGCACTTAGTCAGTTGAGTTTTGCTCAGCAACTACGTGGTATTGGCTATCAAGCTGTGGCTATTGACGAAAATGGTGTAGCTATTGCTGGTATTGATGTTGATGGACAACCATTGGATAATAAAACCATTGGGGTAAAGTTTACAATTATAGCTGGTAGTCCTACAGGAGCTATACTTTATCAAGAAACGCATATTACAAATACGGATCAATTTGGACTATTTTCCGTTATAATTGGTGATGGCGTTAACACAGGTAATGGATTACCTGATATTAACAATGTTCCTTGGTTTTTAGCGAATCAATTTTTAAAAGTAGAGATTGATATTAAAAATAATGGCGATTATAGAGTAATGAGTTTACAGCAGTTATTAGCTGTGCCTTACGCTTTTTATGCACCTCGCTCTGATACCGCAAATTATGCTTTAAATGCAGGTGTTCCTGGAGTAGCTGGTGCAACAGGTATAACAGGTACTACTGGAGCTACAGGAAATTTAGGAACAACAGGTCTTACTGGTCTTACAGGTCTCACTGGTAGTTCTGGACCTACGGGAAGTACAGGTAGAACTGGCCCAACTGGCCCAACCGGTCCAACTGGTATTACGGGTATTACAGGCGACATGGGTGCTACAGGAGATACGGGGCTTGCTGGCCTAACTGGTGCGACTGGTGAAACAGGGATTGTTGGCGCTACAGGTTTAACGGGTCCAACAGGAGATATTGGTTATACTGGCGTTACGGGTGCAACAGGTTATACTGGAACTACTGGCGAAATAGGTATTACTGGAGTAACAGGATTAACAGGTCCAACTGGTTTTACAGGTTCAACTGGTTATACTGGTTTAACAGGTATAACAGGTATAACAGGTTCAACCGGAAATACAGGACTCACTGGTATTAGTGGTGTAACAGGATATACAGGATCAACCGGTTATACTGGCTTAACTGGTATAACTGGGTCAACAGGTAATACAGGAAGAACAGGTATTACAGGTGCAACAGGTTATACGGGTTCAACGGGTTATACCGGTTTAACAGGTATAACAGGTTCAACAGGAGGAACAGGAATTACAGGAGCTACAGGTGCAACAAGTTATACTGGTGCAACAGGTTATACTGGCTCAACGGGTTATACAGGTTTAACAGGGATAACAGGTTCAACAGGAGGAACAGGAATTACGGGAGCTACCGGTGCAACAGGTTATACCGGTTCAACCGGCTATACTGGTTTAACAGGTATAACAGGTATAACAGGTTCAACTGGTGATACGGGTTTGACTGGTAGTACAGGCGCAACTGGTTCAACAGGCGATACGGGTGTAACAGGTAGTACAGGCACAACGGGTTCAACAGGGGATACTGGTTTAACTGGTCCAACCGGTACAACAGGTTCAACCGGTAGTACAGGCGATACTGGTGTAACCGGTAGTACAGGCGCAACCGGTTCAACAGGGGATACAGGTTTAACTGGCGCAACAGGTACAACTGGTTCAACCGGCACTACAGGCGATACTGGTGTAACAGGTAGTACAGGCACAACGGGTTCAACAGGGGATACTGGTTTTACTGGCGCAACAGGTACAACAGGTTCAACCGGCAGTACAGGCGATACAGGTGTAACAGGTAGCACAGGCACAACGGGTTCAACTGGCGATACTGGTTTAACTGGCGCAACTGGGGTAACCGGCAGTACAGGCGATACGGGTGTAACAGGTAATACAGGCACAACGGGTTCAACTGGCGATACTGGTTTAACTGGCGCAACAGGCACAACTGGGTCAACCGGCAGTACAGGCGATACAGGTGTAACCGGTAGTACAGGTACTACCGGTTCAACAGGGGATACA
>JBASCV010000066.1:0-2670 GCA_049651825.1 Bacteroidia bacterium | reverse complement strand
GCTCAGGACAGGCTTTGCCGTGTTGCCTGTGCGGTAGGAATCGTTTGTTCTTGAATTTTTGTTTCTTGGAGCCTGTCCTGAGCTGGTCGAAGGAATCAAGCAAAAAGAAAAAGAAGATGATAAGAACGAGTTTTTTATCGAATGATAAAAGTTAATTGATAAATGTTTACGTCATCAAACTTTGCGTAACATCAGTTATTTATATAAAAAACATATTGGTTTTTTATGCGTAACATGGGTTAAAAAACAAAAATGCCCTGTTAATTGAAAAATTAACAGGGCATTTTTAATTTGTAATTATTGTTTAAAAGCTATACTTAGCTTATTTTACAACAACTCTATTAGTGATTACACCACCTTTGCTTAAAGTAATTTTAGCAAAGTATAAACCAGCGTTTAAGCCATCTAATTGAACAGTGTAGTTATTTGTAGATAAACCTACTACTTGTTTTACAGTTCTGCCAGCTATATCAACTAATTCAACAGTTTGAATAGCGCTTGATTTTGAAGCAAAATTGATTTCAGATGTAGCTGGGTTAGGGAACATGCTTACCAATGAAGTAGCATTGTTTTCGTTGATTCCAGCAGGGTTTGGTGTGCAACCAGGTAGGCCTAAAGCACACACTAAACGTGGAGCAACATAACCTTGAATTGTATCAATATACATTTTTCCTTTTGTAGCTGACATATCAGGGTTACCAGTTTTAGCTAAGCAAGCCATTACAGAACCTGGAACTCCGTTCGGATGCCCTGGAGCAGCAGCGTAAGCAGCTTCATCCCACCAATCCCATGGTGCACCTTCCTCTGTATAAGGATAAGTGCCTGGACCTGCACAATTTGAAGTACCGCTTGGCGCTGGAGTAATAAAAGGGTACAAGCCTTCCCAACCATTGTTGTTAGTATTTGCAGCAGTTGTGTAAACATCACTGAAAATAGAGTTATTGAAAATAGCGTTATTATTGATAGCCGTTTTATGTACAACACGGATTACGTCATAACTGCCGCTAGCTTCAACTACAGGGTCACCAGTAGATGGAACAATTACAGTTGCTGTCATGTATGGAGCATTTGGATCCATTGTGCATTGCATACTTACTACTGGTGGCTCACCTGCATCAATCCAAGATGTATCGCCAATAGCTCCGCCAACGTTAAACACCATTTGTACATCAGAGCTATACCCAACATGGTTTGGTAAATTCAATGTAGTTGAATCTGTACCATCAAAATTTCCGTAAACAGATTGTACAACATACGGAGTTGGAGGAGTTGTCGAATTATCCAAAAATTTACCCAATTGCAATTCTGCTGGGTCGTTTAATGAACCATATGCTAAAGCAATGTAACCGCCTGAACCTAAACCACCTACAGCAATTTTGTTAGTGTCTACTTTAAAGGTGTTTGTCGTAGCTGCATCTTTTTTGAAGAAACGCACACACGTTTTAGCATCTTGAATAGCACGGTATACAGCTTGCAACAACGTACTTGTTCTAATATCCTGATTTGGTGAAATAGGGTTCCAGCCCATGCGGTAACCTGCAGCAACTGCAACATATCCTTTTTTTGCAAATTGCATACACATTTCAACCACAGCGCTATCAGATTTACCACCAGTAGGTTGGCCGTTTACAACTGCTGGCAAAAAACTACCAGTGTGTAATACTAATACCATTGGACGTGCATCCATTGTATCGGCAGTTGGTTCGTAAACATCCATGTACAAATCAGTAGCTGCTGGAGTACCTGTTAATACAGAAATGTTGTTGCTGTAAATAACATTTGGAGTTTTAGTAACTGAAGTAAATACATTGTTTAAAAAGCGCTGTTGCGAAAAGCCCTGAAAAGAACAGGCCAATAAGCCAAAAGTGGCGACTAATTGTAATTTTTTTCTCATTATTTAAGTAGTTTTAGTGATTAATTTTTTGCAAAGATACGCCTTTTTGATTTGAAAAGGTGATTTGTTAAAAACTTGTTGATGCAATAATTCCCTTTTAATCTGAAAACGAATTGATTACAGCATTTTTTGTAGGAGTGAACATTTTCAGGCAACCTCTGTTTGAGGTACAAACTCATTTTTTTACCTAAAATTGATTAAAATGAGTATTTATTTTTGTATCTTTGTAGAAAGTCTATCATTAATTATGAACTTTCAAATAGAAAAAACGGATAACTATACGGTTATTAAACTTCAAGCCGAAAAGTTAGACAGCACATTGGCTCCTTCGTTAAAATCGGAGTTGGTGGTGTTGAATACCGATGGTGTAAAAAACATCATTATTGATTTATCCTCAGCTCGCTATTGCGATTCATCGGGGTTAAGTGCTATATTGGTAGCCAACCGTTTGTGTAAAAACAGCCAAGGAACGTTTGTAATTACTGGCTTGCAAGATACTGTAAAAAAACTAGTAGCTATTTCGCAATTAGATACTATTTTAAACATCACCGGTACACTTGAAGAAGCTACTCAACTTGTAAAATAATTTTAATTTTTAAATACAATAAATAACCCTCAAATAACTAAAAACTATGATTAAAAAATTACTTTCTGTTGTTTTATTTGTTTCAACTGTTGGAGTAGCTAATTCTGTTGCTCAATCAAACTGTACACCTGATATTTCTTGTGTACCTGCCGATTCTACTTTCGGTATTTGTCCTGACTCTGCTACAGGT
>JBASCV010000065.1:0-6462 GCA_049651825.1 Bacteroidia bacterium | reverse complement strand
TTTATCTAAAATTGCTACGCTTTTTATTCTTTTAAACGGTTCCCTTTATTCATTTGCACAATTAACTGTAAACAATTCGCAAACCCCTGCCCAGCTTGTTCAAAATGTTCTTTTGGGGCCAGGCGTTACAGCATCAAATATTACTTACAGTGGTTCTAACCTTTCGCGAGGTCAGTTTTCTGGAACGTCCAATTTAGGTTTAGCTTCTGGAGTAATACTTGCAACAGGAAATATAAGTGTTGCACCTGGTCCTAACAATAGCGGCTCATCCAGTGCCGATGGGTCTGGTGTGGAATCAAACGATCCTGAACTAAATTCTATATCTACAAATACACTTTACGATGCAGCCATCTTAGAGTTTGATTTTGTGCCACTTTCCGACACCATTAAATTTCGTTATGTGTTTGGTTCTGAGGAGTATATGGAGTTTGCGAACTCTAGTTACAACGATGTGTTTGGTTTCTTTATCTCTGGTCCTAACCCTTCTGGAGGAAACTACACAAATCAAAACATTGCACTTATTCCTAATTCTTCAACTCCTGTTACAATCAATAATGTAAATGGAAATTTCAATTCGACATATTATTTTGATAATGAAAATCCACCAGGAACAAGCGTTCAGTACGATGGCTTTACAGTTCCCCTTACAGCAACAGCAATTGTTACATGTGGAGAAACCTATCATATTAAAATTGCTATTGCCGATGCTGGTGATTCAAGCTTTGATTCTGGTGTTTTTCTTGAAGCCGAAAGCTTTTCAAGTCCAGGCGTTAGCATCATTCCTCAAATAAGCTATGGCGGACAAAACGATTCTACTTTGTACGAAGGTTGTGGAACCGCCTGTATTTTATTGGTTAGGGGCGGCACTTTACTAACTTCTGATACCGTTAATCTAGTTATTTCGGGTACCGCTATTAATGGCACTGATTATTATGAAACTACTGGTGGCATAGGCACTCCATTTCCAAATCAAATTGTCTTCGCTCCTGGTGTTGATTCTGTTTCATTTTGTATCACGGCCGCTTCTGATATGAGTGCCGAAGGGCTTGAAAACCTTATACTAACTGTGCCAGCTCATACCGTTGGTTTGTGTGTACAACCCGAGGTCTCCACTACAATTTATATTGATGAATATATTCCACTTTCTGTATCAACTATAGAAGATACTGTTTTGTGTAACTCATTAACTGGGTTAGTTTTAAATACTTCTGTTAATGGAGGTGTTCAACCATATTCTTTCGCTTGGACAAATGGTGCTTCACCAAATGCAAACCCTACTGTAAATCCTACCGAAAACACGTCTTATATTGTTACTGTAAACGATGCTTGTAGCGGTGCGCCTGATCCTACCCCCGCTGTATCAGATACTGTTAACGTATCAATTGTTGCAATTCCTTTAATTACTACAACCGTAAGTTATCAGGGTACTAACGATTCTGTGTTTTACGAAGGTTGTGGTCAAGCCTGTGTTTATTTTGTTCGCGCGGTAGGTATTACGCAGGCGGCTACTTACAGCCTAAATATAACTGGTACAGCTCAAAACGGTGTAGACTTTACTCCTGCATTACCTTCGCAATTAACGTTTGCGCCAGGTCAAGATTCTATTTTCTATTGCCTTCAAGCTACTGTTGATGGTGCTGGCGAAATTTCTGAATCAATTATCCTCAGTATCGATACCCTTGCAGGTGCTTGTAGTTTAAACGAAACAGCAACATTGTATGTAAACGAATATACGCCAATAACTCTTACAACCATTAACGATACAACTCTTTGTAATGCCCTTACTTCCGTTACGCTAAATACAATAGTTACTGGAGGCGTTGCTCCATATACTTACTCTTGGACAGGGGGGGCTTCTCCTGTAGCTAATCCTACAGTTAGTCCAACGGCCAATACCACTTATATTGTTACCGTAAATGATGCTTGTGCTGGTACACCCGATCCCACACCAGCTGTTATTGATACTGTTAATGTATCAATAATTTCAATTCCTGCTATTACAGCAACGGTTAGTTATCAGGGTAGCAATACTCCCATTTTTTATGAAGGCTGCGGACAAGCATGTGTTTATTTTGTTCGTACAATTGGCGTGTCGCAAGCTGCAACATTTAATTTAAACGTATCTGGTACTGCCATCAATGGAACCGATTATACGCCAGCACTCCCTACTCAACTTTCATTCGCTCCCGGACAAGATTCTTTATTTTATTGTTTAGAGGCCAGTGCCGATGGCTCAACTGAAATTCCAGAATCTATTTTACTTACTATTGATACCGTTCTAGGTACTTGTAATTTAAGTGCTTCTACTTCATTAACAATCAATGAAGTAGGGCCTTTGGTTGTTGCAACCTATGGAGACACAACATTTAATTGTAATCCTTCTTCTGTAAATATTGGTGCAACTGTAACTGGGGGGCTGCAACCATACACGTATACATGGTCAAATAATGCAGGTTCTGTTGCTTCTCAAATACTCAATCCGTCTACTACAACTACATATACTGTTACCGTTGCTGATGCTTGTATTGCAACTACCGATCCAACTCCTGATGTTACTCAAGCAATTCTTATTACTGTAAATATCCCTACCCCTATTGTTGTAACCGCCTCTGACGATGCCAATGCTTGTCCTGACGATAATATAGCTCTTTTCGCAACCGCTACGGGTGGTGTTTTACCGCTTACTTATTTGTGGACAAACGTTGGTCCTGATTCTGTACTTTTTCCAAACCAATTAAATACTTCGCTCGTTGCTTCTGCTACAACTGTCTTTACAATAACCGTTACAGACGATTGTGGCAACACCCAAGCCGATCAAGTTACTGTTAATGTTGAAGAAAATTGTTTGTTGAATATTCCAAATGTTATTACACCTGATGGTAAAGGACCTGTTGAAAACGAAATGTTCTACATTCAAAACTTAAATCGCTATCCACCGGCCTCTTTACTTATATTTAACCGTTTTGGAAACAAAATATTTGAATCTACAAATTACCTGAACGATTGGACGGGAAGTAAATATTCTGACGGGACTTACTTTTTTGTATTAACCGTTCCTGCTGCAGGAACAGTTCCAGCTAAAGTAAAACCTGATAACAAAACCGATAGTTATCAAGAAACAGTAGTAGGGACAGATAAAGTGTATTCTGGTTTTTTTCAGATAATTAGGTCAAAATAGTAATCAAATGTTTTGTAAATAAATTCAAAATCTATTCTTCATAATAGAATGAAAACAATTCGTTTGTGGCTAATTTTCTTTCTTTTTTTATCCATAAAAAGTAATGCAACTCATATTGTGGGGGGCGAAATTTTTTACGATTACCTTGGTAATGATAATTATCGAATTACGCTAAAGTTATATCGCGATTGCTATGCTGGCCTTGCATTGTATGACGACCCTGCAACAATATTTGTTTTCAACTCTTCGGGTACGCTTGTTGATAGTATTCAAATTGCATTTCCTGGATCTGTCGTATTACCTTCGTCCGTAAACAATCCTTGTTTTACCCCACCTACCGATGTTTGTGTCGAAGAGGCTGTTTATCAGGCTGTTGTAACACTTCCCCCCATTGTTGGTGGGTATAACCTTACATATCAAAGATGTTGTAGAAACAATTCAATTTTAAATATTGTAAGCCCTGGCGATGTTGGTTCAACTTACATGGCTCATATTCCAGAGCCTTCTGTAGCAACAGATAATAGTAGCCCCCATTTTGTTAATTTCCCTCCTATCTTTTTATGCGAAGGAATTCCTTTTACTTTTGATCATTCAGCAATCGATTCCGATGGCGATTCTCTTCATTACGAATTATGCGATCCGTTTACTGGTTTGGACCCTTCTTGCCCAATTCTAGGCATTCAGGCATCATCTCCCTGTCCTCAGTTGGGGGCTCCTCCTCCTTTTGCCTTTGTCCCTTGGTTAGCACCTTATAATGCGTCTTATCCGTTGAGTGCTTCTCCAGCACTTACCATTAATCCTCAAACTGGTTTAATCACTGCTACTCCAAATATGGTTGGTCAGTGGGTGGTGGGTGTGTGTGTAAGCGAGTACCGAAATGGGGTGCTTATCGATGTAAATAAAAGAGATTTTCAGTTCAATGTTGTAAATTGTCCTAATTTACCGTCTGCATCAATACCTCAACAAACTCAATTTTGTAATGGATATACAGTAAACTTTACCAGTAATAGTTCAAATGCTTTTACCTATAATTGGGATTTTGGCGATACTTCGGTTAATAACGATACCTCTAATCTACAAAATCCAACTTGGACTTATGCCGACTCTGGAATGTATTCCGTTACATTAATCATCAACAAAGGAACACTTTGTGTTGATACCGCAACCAGCAATTTCTTAATTTATCCTCTTTTAAATCCATCTTTTTCACCCCCACAAGGACAATGTTTTTTGGGTAATAGTTTTGATTTTCAGGCTGTTGGCTCTTTTTCGAGCGGTGCATCCTTTGTTTGGCATTTTGGTACATTGGCAACCCCTGATTCTTCAATTGCAATAAACCCTACCAATGTTGTTTTTCAACAATCTGGAAATCATTTCATTGTGTTTTCGGTTAGTGAAAATGGATGTACAAAAACGTATGTCGACTCTGTTATAGTATACTCGCAACCAGAAGCTCTTTTTGGCGTTTCTAGTGATACTTTGTGTGTGTTAAACCCTGTTGTTTTTATCGATAGTTCTAACTCTGATACTCCATTAACTTATTTGTGGGATTTTGGGGATGGTATTAATTCAACCCTCTCAAATCCTACAACAGAATATGCTCAAGCGGGTTTATATAATGTTAGCCTATTAGTTACTACCGAAAACGCATGTACTGATAGTTACAACTTCCCAAATTCTTTGGATGTTAAACCTTCTCCAATCGCAGGCTTTTCACTTTCAAACACTATTCTATCTGCTTTCGACTCAAAATTAAGCATTACCGACCAAAGTGTTTTTGCTAACAATTGTTCTGTTTATTGGGGAGATGGTTCATTTTCACAAAACTGCGATTCATCTCACCACTATGCAGCTGTTGGTTATTATACAATAATGCAGGTTGTTGAAAATGAAATAGGTTGTAGAGATACCGCTTTTGCAGATGTTGAGGTGCAGTCCGATTTTGCTTTTTGGGTTGCAAATGCTTTTACTCCCGATAAAAATAATCTTAACGATACATTTAAACCAGCAGTTTTTGGAGTTCATGATTATACATTTTCTGTTTTTGATAGGTGGGGGACTAAAATTTTTGAAACCACTGATTTGAATCAAGGATGGGATGGTACTTACAAAAATAATTTATGTAAAATAGATGTTTACAACTACAAAATAATCTTTAAGGATAATGTTGAAAATTCATTTCATCAGCACATCGGTAGGGTGTCTTTAATACGTTAAAAATCAAATATTTGATGATTTGTTAACATTTAAGGGCGGTATAATTCCTTCCTCCATGGTCTCCAAAAACGCAATTGTCGATTAAAATAATTCTTTTGTTGGCAACTATGCGTGTTATGCCGAAAAAGTACAGTTTTTTTATAAAAATCCTCAGTATAAGCGTTTTATGTCATTTTTTTCAATAAATTTGACCCTTAACTATATTTAGCCGAGTTCTATGAACTCTGTCCGTTTTTCTTTTTTTGTAACCTTACATATATAATTAAGGTATAACGGAACTGATATAATGTGTTGTTTATTAACTATAAGTACTACGTTTTGAAAAAAACTACAGGCATATGTACACGTGTTTTGCTACTGCAAATAGCCATATTGGCTCTTGTTAGTGGGGTTGCGTATGCTCAGGTTCAAAACGTTGGTATCGGTACCACTGCCCCAGATCCTTCTGCCCGCTTAGAAATATCTGCAAGTAATCAAGGTTTATTAATTCCTCGCGTATTGTTGTTAAGCACAACCGATGTAATTACAATTCCCAATCCTGCAGTTAGTTTGATGGTTTACAATGCCAACGCATTTATGTTTGGCGGAGGTCTTGGTTATTATTATTGGGATGGAACCCAATGGATTCAAGCATTTGGTATTATTGGAGGTACTGGTTCAACTGGCCCATCTGGTGCTACGGGGGTTACAGGCCGTACTGGTTTTTCAGGTCCTACTGGTCCTACTGGTGTAACGGGTACTACTGGTGATACTGGTGCTACTGGCGATACAGGAATGACGGGTGCTACTGGTGATACGGGGGCTACTGGTGTTACAGGTGCTACTGGCCGTACTGGTCCAACTGGTCGTACTGGTGCAACGGGTTCAACTGGTGCAACCGGCAGAACTGGTAATACAGGTGCAACAGGCGATACAGGTGCAACAGGCGATACGGGAATCACAGGCGCCACTGGCGATACTGGAGCAACAGGTTCTACCGGTGCCACGGGCGATACAGGCATTACAGGTGCAACAGGCCGCACCGGTGCAACAGGGCGTACAGGTCCTACTGGTCGAACAGGTAACAC
>JBASCV010000064.1:0-2292 GCA_049651825.1 Bacteroidia bacterium | reverse complement strand
GTTAAGCGCTTTTTTCCATTTAGAAAATCTAATTCTACAACAAATGCAAAACCTGCAACATTGCCTTTTTGCATTTGAATTAATTTAGCGGCTGCTTCGGCAGTACCGCCTGTAGCAAGCAAATCATCATGAATAACAACATTCCAATTGGGTTTTATTTCATCTATTTGCATTTCAACTTTTGCGCTACCGTATTCTAAATCGTATTCGTAAGCAATTGTTTTATAAGGTAGTTTACCTGCCTTACGCACCAATATAAATGGCACATTGAGCTTATTGGCAAGTGCAAATCCAAACAAAAAACCACGACTTTCAACGCCAACAATGGCATTTATGTTTTTATCCTTATAAAATGTTGCAAATGCGCTTACAATTTCATCGCACAGTTTAGGATTGTGTAAAATTGGGGTTATGTCTTTAAATAAAATTCCTGGTTTAGGAAAATCAGCGACATCACGAATGGCGTTTTTTAGTTGTTGTTGTAGCATGTTTAATATGTTAATTTATTTAAGAAATGTGCTTTTCAACTTGAGTTTGATTAATAAATTTGTAATAGCACTTTAGAATCATAAACAAAAAAAATAAAACTTTTGTTTTCAAATGCTTTTTGTCCTTTTTGCTTGATCAAAAAGGACGAAAAAATCAAGAAAAAACGATTCCTACCGCACAAGCAACACGGCATCGCGTTTTTTCATTCCCTACGCTCGATTTCATAACTGTATTTTTCAATACGATAAAATTTTAAGTCTGTTGATTTAGTTTATAAAAAAATCTATAATGTTAAATATATAACAATTTTACGGTATGTTTCGTCATCAACCAAATCGGTATTCTTAATTTCTTCTATTTTTTTGTATTTGCCGTGTTGTTTACGATAATTTACAATTGCATTTGCAGCGTTCCACGAAATATAGGGGTGTTTTAACTGTTCGGCAGTGCAAGTATTGATATTTATTTTTTTGATTTCGGACTCATCCACTATTATATAGTCTTTTACAGCATTGAATTTTTCTTGATCGAATTTCCAGATTTCCATCAATTGTTCTTTAAAAGCAAAACCACCCAATTGTTGGCGGTATTTGATAATTGCTTTAGCATAAAACGGTCCAATTCCTTTTACTTTAGTTAGGTAGGCTGAATCTGCGGAGTTTAATTCTACTGTAGTCGGGAGTCGGGAGTTGGAAGTCCGAAGTTTGAAGTCCGAAGCTTGAAGTTGTGAGTTAGTAATTTGCTCTGTGTAGTTGGGAGTTGGTTTGGGTGGAATATTTATATATGGCTCTAATTGAGCATATTGTTCGGCATTGATACAATACATTTTTTTGACATCTTCTTTGGTGCGAAATTGCCCGCCTTTGGCTTCGTAATTTTTGATTGTTTGAATTTGCTTATCATTTAAGCCTAACAGTTTCCAATTTTCGGCATCTAAATTATTGGGGTTGAATGTAAAAAATTGAGGTGTGGGATTAGACGAACTGCTAGCATTATTAATGTTATTTTTTGTAAATAAGTTTTCTGGCTTAGTAAGCGAATCGGTTAGTTTGGCTTGTTTATTAAAAGCGATTATTTGATTTTCGAATTTTGAAAAATCTACTTTGTCGGGTTTTATAAATTTATCTGAAATGTTGAGATAAATAAGTAGTAACAAAATAATTGAAATGAGTATAACAATGCCATTGCGTTCACGTTTATTAAAAGTAAGATAGTCGCGAATGAATTGCTTCATGTGATGTTACGAATTTAATACTACGAATTACGAATTTACGAATACTCCCTACGAATTACTAATTTTTACGAATCTACTAATTGTTAAAGTTTACGGATAAAGTTATTGATAGGAATTTACAAAATTGTTTTTCGTTGTGAAATGTAATATACGGGAATGCCAACAGCAACACACACCAATCCAAAAGCGGTATTGCGAGTATCGTATACAATTAAAATTACACATATTGCAAGTGCAGAAACAATGTATAATGCAGGAATAATAGGATAACCAAAAGCTTTATAAGGACGCTCGGTATCAGGTTCTTTTTTGCGTAATACAAAAAGCCCGGTAATGGTAACAATGTAAAAAATCATGGAAGCAAATGTGGAATAATTTACCAAATCGCTATAGGTGCCTGATAAACATAAGGCACAGGCCCAAATGCATTGTGTCCACAGGGCAAAAGAGGGTACTGAATTTGAATTTAACTCTCCAGCTTTTTTTAGAAACAATTTTTCTTTTGCCATTGCATAATATACACGCGCACCCGCCAATATTAAGCCATTGTTACAACCAAAAGTAGAAAT
>JBASCV010000063.1:0-2352 GCA_049651825.1 Bacteroidia bacterium | reverse complement strand
CCATATTATTAAGCCAAGTGAAACAGAAGATAATATTTCTACTACAGGAAAAAAGATAGAATATGCCAGTATTGAACGAATATTTGCATCACGATGCTTAGCATTGATATCTTCAAAATGTTTGAGCTCTGTTTTTTCACGGTTAAAAATCTGAACAATATTCATACCCGTAATATGTTCTTGTACAAAGGCATTTAAACGTGCCACTTGAGTTCTAACTTCTTGAAAAGACGATTGTACTGCTTGCTTAAAAATATAAGTAGCTATCAACAAAAGTGGTATAGGAATCAACACAATCAATGTTAGTTTTACATTCAACAACAGCATCACAACCAGTATTACTGATATTTTAAGAATATCGCCAATAATAACAATTAGCCCTTCCGAAAATATATCGGCAATGGTTTCAATATCAGAAACAGCACGAGTTACAAGTGTTCCTATGGGAGTGTTGTCGTAATATTTTAATCGTAAATTAATAATGTGTTTGTATAACTGTACGCGTATATCTTTAATAATGCTTTGCCCTAATTTGTTGGTTAGAAAACTATCAGAAAATTGAAAAAAAGCTTCTGTAATTAATAGTCCAATTAATGCAATAGTCATGTACAACAGCATGTTCAAGTTTGCCGTTGCAACATAATGATCAAATGTATATTGAATAAGGTATGGACGAATGGGGGATAACAGAGCAAGTGTAATGGTTGTAAAAACAGCAATAGCAAAGTTGCCTTTGTAAGGAGTAACGTATGAAAAAATACGTTTAATAATTTTCCAATCAACAGCTTTTCCTGTTGTTTTTTTTGTGTTACCCAGCATGAATATACTTTTTGGGGGCTTGTCCGTTTAATATTTCTTGGGGGTATTCAACCTTTACCAAATACAAGCCGTCAGCGATTGCCGATAAGCCAGCCTTTTTTCTGTCTTTACTTTCAATAATTTTTCTAAAATCGTCAACAGAAGCCTTTCCCTTTCCTATTTTGAGTAATGTACCTACAATAGCTCTCACCATATTCCTTAAAAAGCGATTAGCCGAAATTGTAAACACCAACATCCCATTTTCTTCTTTCCACTCAGCTTGATATACAGTACAATTGTTGGTTTTATTTTGAGTATTGGTTCGAGCAAACGAAGTAAAATCGGTATATTCAAAAAGAAGTTTTGCTGCTTCATTCATTTTCGCCACATCCAAATCACCATAAAAATGAAATGCTTTGTTTATCAAAAATGGATCTTTTTTTTGTGTAACAAAGTATTTGTACGTTCTACGTGTGGCGTCAAACCTAACATTTGCTCGTTCATCAACAGCAATTATTTTTTGAATAGCAATATCTCCAGGCAAAGCTCTATTGAATTTAAAAATCCACCAGTCGCTATTTTCAGTCAAATTTTGTTTGGTATCAAGATGAGCAAAAAACTCTGTAGCATGTACACCTGTATCAGTACGTCCACACCCCATTATTGATATGGGTTCGTTGAGCAACTTTGAAAACATTTCGTTCAACACTTGCTGAACGGTAAGTAATGTATTTTCTTGCATTTGCCAGCCGTGATAGGCTGTTCCGTTATACGATAGTTGAATGAAGTAGCGTTGCACTGTTTGGTAGATGGTTTATTTTACCAGCAACCATGCTTCGGGCTGGCTCTTTTTTAGCTCTAATAGTTGCGCCATCGCTTCCTCTTTGGTAGCAAAATTGCCCGCGCTTACAACAAGCAAGCCATTGCGTTTACCAATAATAGATGCTCGTATGTTTTGATTGAGTAAGGAGTTTACAAATCTGTCGGCATTTTCGGGTACTTGAAAACATCCTGTAACCAAATGGAATTTTAATTCTGGGTTTACAGGAAGATTTGCTTGTTCAACTTTTGTTGAATCAGCTTTTACAATACCAATTGCTTTGCTCTCCATAAGTGATGCTGTAACTGGTTGAGAAGTACTTAATTGTGTATTGTTGAGCGTATCTTTTGCTGTTACTGTTGTAATTGGCTTTGCCTCAGTATGTGTATGTTCTTTGGGGGTATTGTTTGTTTTTTTAGTATGGTCAACTACTTCTGTAACTTTTATCGAAAAAGGATTTAAGCTCGAATAGTTTATGTTTTTAAACAAATCAGTTTTTACTGATAACCATACCATTGATGCAATAACAGGTACCGTTATTGCTAAAGCAACGTAACGTTTAATTTTAATTTTATTGCTTTTTGGTGTAGCAACAGGAGTTCTATCTGTAAACTCTTTTTCAATACGTTTGGTAATAGTATCGCGTTTTATTGCAGGCGACTGAAACTGATTTAAACCAAAAGCATCCAACAAATAATTAGTGGTTTCGGGCTCAAATTGAATGTTTTTTTCTG
>JBASCV010000062.1:0-4625 GCA_049651825.1 Bacteroidia bacterium | reverse complement strand
GCTTTTATAAGCGGAGGTGGAGGTATTGGTATTGCAAATGTTCCAGAGTCTGATCTGGAGCCAGCGTTAAAGGTAGGTTATTGGTCTAATTTTGGTCGTACCAATGGTGGGCACTATCCGTATTGGGGAATGGGTGTTTATAATACAACTTCTGGATCATGGAATAGCTATCATTCCAGTATCAGAGGTTCTCTTATTTTGAATTATGGAAATTCTATCAGCTTCGCAAGTACTCCTGCAAATACCAATCCTGCTTCAATTGAAACCCACATGACTATAGAAACAACAACTGGAAATGTAGGTATTGGTACTCCGTCTCCGGGAAAACTATTACATTTAGCAACAACAGGTGCGGGAACACCAACTCTGCGGTTTGGAAATCAATACAATTCATTTGATATTGAGTATCAGCGTGATGCAGGTGGTACTTATGATCGTTTGGATTTTAATCCTGGAGCAGCGGGTGTAAAATTTTCTTTTTTAAATAATGGAAATCTGGGTATTGGCACTACCGCCCCTTCCGAAAAACTAGAAGTATGCGGTAATGTAAAAGTAATAGGTACTATTAACGCATCAAGCACAATAAATGCTTCACAATCAATTAGTTGTTCTTCGGATGTGCGTTTTAAGAAAAACATTACACCAATGTCAAACGCACTAAACAATGTAATGAAATTACAAGGTGTAAATTACTATTGGAAAACCGTAGAGTTCCCTGAAAAACAGTTTGTTAATACCCAGCAAATTGGATTTATTGCTCAAGATTTAGAGAAAATATATCCTGAAATGGTGATAACCGATAAAGAGGGTTATAAATCAGTTGATTACTCACGTTTAACACCTGTGCTTGTTGAAGCAATAAAAGAGCAACAAAAACAAATAAAAGCTTTAAAAGATAGGTTGGATGTGTTAGAAAAAAACAAATAATCTACCTAAATTTGTATAAACGGTATTTTAACTGAAATTTCAAGTTATTACCCTAATTATAGGTAGTTATGCAAGCCAGATTTTCAACATATGTAGTGCTTTTATTTATTGCGCTTGCTATTTTTTTTAATGCTTGTGAGTACGACCCTGCAATAGTTGAAGAACTGCCTGCCAATGATATCCGATTTGTAGTACCACAAGGATGGCCATATCCAAATTACGATTTTTCGTCAAACACCCTCACTAAAGAGGGATTTGTGCTTGGGCGTAAATTGTTTTACGATACTAAATTATCAAAAGACAACACCATTTCCTGTGGCAGCTGTCATCAGCAGTTTGCTGCTTTCTCGCATCTCGACCATAGTGTTAGTCATGGGATTTATGGCTTATTTGGTACACGCAACTCTCCCCCTTTATTCAATTTAAATTGGCATACCAATTTTATGTGGGATGGAGGCGTTAATCATATTGAAGTGCAACCTTTGGCACCCATTACCAACCCTGTTGAAATGGACGAAGACATCAATACTGTGGTAAGTAAGCTGCAAGCCGATTTAACGTATCCTAAAATGTTTAAAGATGCTTTCGGAACAGATATTATTACCAGCCAGCTCATGTTTAAAGCAATGACACAGTTTATGGGAATGCTTGTTTCATCAAATTCTAAATATGATTTATATAGTAGAGGTGAGGCAACATTTACAGCTCAGGAGTTGAGTGGTTTTAATTTATTTCAACAAAAATGCAACACTTGCCATACAGCACCATTGTTTACCAATTTTAATTATATGAATAATGGTTTAGATTCAGTATTTACTGATGTAGGTAGAGCAATGATAACATTGGTTCCTACTGATTCGGGTACTTTTAAAGTGCCTTCTTTACGAAACATAGATTTATCGCGCCCATACATGCACGATGGACGATTTAATACATTAAATCAAGTGTTGGAACATTACAATAGTGGCATTAAACACTCAAGCACTTTGAGTTCTGAACTTGTTGGAGGCATACCACTAACTAATCAGCAAAAAGAAGACATTATTGCTTTTTTGAAAACACTTACTGATTATACTTTTATTGAAGATACTAGGTTTAGCGACCCATTTGCTCAATAGAGGCAATTCTTCAAGCGTTTAAAAATCTCCATTTTCAATTAATCTGATAGCGTCCTCAATGGCTTTATCTTCGCCTTTAGGGTCGTAATCATCTTTTAGGTTTGAGCTAAATACAACTGCAACACTTTGCCACATAAATGCTGAAACTGAACCTCGCATTTCTTTTACAATATCGTAGGTGGTTTTTCCTGTTTGTCTATCAATTAATTTAATTAATATTCGACCCTGAGTCATTGTCAATTTTTTTAACTCAGCACCAAATTCAGCCTTCAATTGTTCCTCAGCAACTTTCATGTAGCGCTTTCGTTCGTTTTCGTTTGGTATTTTTACCAATAAACGATCGTATTCTTTTAATTTAGCCGATGCTAGTATAGCGTATGGGTATACTTTTTTTACATTATAAAGCAGTCGTTCCCATTTTGCTTTGTCTTTTTTATTTTTGAATACCCTAGGAACGTAGCAATTAACGGTAGGTAGAGTGGCAAAGGGGATTGTGTCACCATAGTAGATGGTTGCTCGAACCATTAGACTATTTTCTGTGAGTTTGAAGCCTTTTTGTATTGTTTTTTTTAGTGGACCGCCTGTGCTATTATCATTTTGTGAAATTGATAAGCATGGGAATAAAAAAAATAATATGATCGCATATCTAGCCATAAAGGAACTTTAGCAAATCTTATACCCAATTTAAACAATAAACACTAATTTACGCTGTTTTATTGTAAGGTTTTGATAATTACCCCTTTATAAAACGTTTTTTTGTGCAATAAAAATACTTTTTTTAGTTCGCTAGTCTGTTCGCTTTCCATTTCGACTTTTCAGTTGCACTCTGTATCAGAGTCCCTGTACTTGCTTTTTTTGACGCTATTAATTTAGCTCCAAACAATGCTGCAATAGTTGCTTCATCTTTATCTTCTGACGCTAACATTTCGGGCTTAAAGTAATGTTTAATAAAATGTGTATCAAAGTTACCAGAAGTAAACGCTTCGTGTTTCAATACAAATTTACAAAAGCGCAATGTTGTTTCTACACCAGTAATTTGGTAGTCGTCAATTGCTCTAATCATACGGTTAATGGCTTCGGTTCTATCTTTACCATAAGTAATAAGTTTAGAAATCATTGGGTCGTAATAGATAGGTATTTCCATCCCTTCTTCAAAACCGTCATCTACACGTATTCCTAAGCCTTGCGGACGTTTATAGGTTGCTAGTGTTCCAATATCTGGTAAAAAGTTATTGGTAGGATCTTCGGCATACACACGTACTTCAAGGCTGTGTCCAGTAATTTTTAAATCGTTTTGAGTGAATGAAAGTTTTTCGCCACGAGCAATTTTAATTTGTTCTTTTACCAAGTCAATACCTGTAATCATTTCGGTTACGGGGTGCTCAACTTGTAGGCGCGTGTTCATCTCTAGGAAATAAAAATTTTTGTTTTCATCCAATAAAAATTCTACTGTTCCTGCACCTTCGTAATTACAAGCTTTTCCAACATTTACAGCACACTCGCCCATTGCTTTGCGTATTTCAGGAGTAAGTACAGACGATGGTGCTTCTTCAATTACTTTTTGGTGACGTCTTTGAATAGAACATTCACGTTCAAATAAATAAACAATATTACCATGCGAGTCGCCCAAAATTTGTATTTCAATATGACGCGGTCCGGCAACATAACGTTCAATAAACACTGATCCATCGCCAAAAGCCGATGTGGCTTCGCTTACTGCAAGTTTCATTTGTTCTTCAAACTCTTCGATACGTTCTACAATACGCATTCCTTTTCCACCACCTCCAGCACTTGCTTTTATTAATAATGGAAATCCTGTTGTTAAAGCAATTTTTTTCCCTTCTTCAATATTGCTGATTGCACCATCAGAGCCAGGCACCATTGGAATGTTATACTTTTTAGCAGCAGCTTTGGCCGATAATTTATCTCCCATAATATCCATCGCTTCAGGCGAAGGGCCTATAAATATAAGTCCTGCTTTTTTTACAGCCGAAGCAAAATCAGCATTTTCGGATAAAAATCCGTAGCCAGGATGAATACCATCCACATTCAGTTGTTTTGCTACTTCAATAATTTTAGCACCTAAAAGATACGATTGATTAGAAGGCGGAGGGCCAATGCATACAGCTTCATTGGCATATTTTACAAAAGGAGCATTTCTATCCGCTTCAGAATATACTGCTACTGTTTTTATACCCATTTCGTGGCACGAGCGCATAATGCGTAGTGCAATTTCACCTCTATTGGCAACTAATATTTTATTCATAAACGAATTTATTTTCAGTATAAATTACTATCGTACATAGTACTTTCAATTCATACAAACCTACTAAAAAAATAATCAATTTAGTTCATATTTTTACTAACCATTTGAGAAACTGTCTAAATTTTATTCAAAAAAAATGTTATTCCCCACCCACAGTCTTCGACAGGCTCAGACTGACAGCGTGCGGGGTCATATTGAGCTTGTCCTTTAGATTTGCAAAATGTTCTTTGAAAGATTGTAATTATTATTGCAGATTTTCTTTTTTGCTACTTTTTTCTTTTGTTTATATGTGTTAATATGTGAATAAATCAATA
>JBASCV010000061.1:0-21715 GCA_049651825.1 Bacteroidia bacterium | reverse complement strand
CTGAAGATGGGCAAGAGATAATCGTTGTTCCTGGAGGACGAGGTGGACTAGGAAATTGGCACTTTAAATCCTCTACTAATCAAACGCCCCGTTTTGCACAGCCTGGAGGCGATGGGCGTAATGAATGGAAAATTCTTGAATTAAAAATATTGGCCGATGTTGGTTTAGTTGGCTTTCCCAATGCTGGTAAATCTACTCTGTTATCAGTGGTTTCGGCTGCAAAGCCTGAGATAGCAAATTACCCTTTTACAACTTTAGTTCCCAATTTGGGAATCATTAAATACCGCGATTACCAATCGTTTGTAATGGCCGATATTCCTGGAATTATTGAAGGTGCTAGTGAAGGTAAAGGCTTAGGTATTCGCTTTTTGCGACACATTGAACGTAACTCTACCTTACTGTTTTTAATAGCAGCTGATAGTCCTGATATTATAAAAGAATATAAAATTTTGCTTAACGAGCTTGATTTATATAACCCTGAATTGCTTCACAAAAAACGCATTTTGGCTATTTCTAAATGCGATTTGATGGATGATGAATTGCTTGCAGAATTGAAAAAAGACCTCAATAAACGATTCAAAGAAAAGAAAACAGTTCCAGTTCTTTATTTCTCATCACAAACAGGCAAAGGCTTGGTTGAATTAAAAGATGAAATTTGGAAACAACTAAATAATAAGCAATACGATAAAGGTTTTGATTATTAATAAATCTTAAACCCTTCCAACAGTATACCAATTGGATGTAATTCAACAAATAAAAGCAATTGACACTGACCTGTTTATTTTTTTAAACAGCAAACACAATGCTTTTTTTGATGTGTTAATGTATTGGGCAAGTCATAAATTTTTTTGGATTCCGCTTTATCTTTTTTTTCTTTATTTAGTTTACAAACAAATTGGCAAAAGAGTTTGGACCGTTTTAATTGCCGTTGTGTTATTGATTATACTAAGCGACCAACTCTCGGTGCATTTGTTTAAAAATGTGTTTATGAGGTTGCGCCCATGCCATGAACCCTTGTTACAATCAAGCATTCATTTATTAAATAATCATTGTGGTGGTAGTTTCGGTTTTGTTTCTTCGCACGCTGCCAATACATTTGCATTGGCAAGTTTTTTGATTTTATTTTTTGAAAACAAAACACGCTATTTCACATTCTTTTTAATTGCTTGGGCGTGTTTTGTTTCATATAGCAGAGTGTATAGTGGCGTACATTACCCTGGCGATGTAATAGTGGGAGGTGTTTTAGGCGGTGGTATAGGAATTGTTGTGTATAAATGGTATGTGTTTTTTATGAATAAATGTTCAAAAGACACGTTTTCGAAACAGAATTAAAATCATTTATTTTCTTGAAAAAACAGCCTTATATTTGTTTTAGTAAATTCAATAATATTAACCTTAATTTAATACATGAATAATTTACTGTTGGTATTTTTGGGTGGAGGTGTAGGAAGTGTGTTGAGGTACTACATAGGAGTGTTTGTGCAGGCAACTTTTAAAACAAATTTCCCTTTAGCAACATTTTTATCAAATACCATTAGTTGTTTGATAATGGCATTTACGCTGTTCTTTTTAAGCGCTAAACTACCCGTAAACCCAGCAATAAAGTTAATTGTGTTGGTTGGTTTTTGTGGAGGATTAAGTACATTTTCTACCTTTAGTTTGGAAACAGTAGAGCTGTTTAAAACGGGCAATACAACAATAGCAATTATTAATATTTTGATGAGCATACTTACATGTATTACCATCATTTACTTTTTTACTAAACAATTATAATAAAATCATATTATGAAAAAAATAATTTTAGGTTTTACTGCTCTGCTCGTTGTTGCTACTCTTGTTGCGTGGGGAACCTTTGGGCACGAACATATCAATAAAGCTGCTGTGTTTGCATTGCCAGCACAATCGCCAGTTCAATTGTTTTTTTATAATCACATTGATTTTATTACGCAAGAATCTACTGTACCTGATTTGCGTAAACATACCATCAATGATAAGGCCGAAGGCCCTCGTCATTATATTGATATGGAAAATTTTGGTTCGCCCGATACATTGCCTAAAACATTAAGTGAAGCAAAGAAAAAATACGATGATAAATTTTTACAACAAAATGGTATTTTGCCTTGGTATGTTGATGAGTTGATGGATAAACTTACAAAAGCATTTAGAGAAAAGAAAAAAACAGAAATATTATTTCTTGCTGCTGATATAGGGCATTATATTGGAGATGCACACATGCCATTACATACATCGGCTAATCATGATGGGCAACTTACCAATCAAAAAGGTATTCATGCATTGTGGGAATCGCGCTTGCCAGAAGTATTTGGAAAAAACTATAACTACAATACACCTGAAGCAAAATTAATAGAAGATGTTAGAAAAGAAATTTGGAACATTGTTAAACGCTCGCACACACTGGTGGATAGTGTATTGAATACCGACCGTGCGCTTAGAGAAAAAAACACAGAAAAGAAAATATTTAAAACTGACCCAGAAGGTAAGATTTTGAAAAGCCGCTATGGACAACAAATTTTTTCGGAAGATTATACCAAGCAATTTCACAAAGCTTTGAATGGTATGGTTGAAAAGCAAATGCAAGCTGCTATTGCTGCTACCGCAAGCTTTTGGTACACAGCATGGGTAAACGCAGGCAAACCTGATTTAACTGATTTAGACCCTCAGGAATTAAGCAAACGTAATGCTCCATTTTTAGAAGAAGAGTTAAAGCTTTGGAAAGAAGGCAAATTGTTTGGAATAGAAAGCGAAAAAGAATTTTAATAAGAGAATCAAAATCATGAAACACATTGTTACCATTATTATTGCCTGTTTACTTACCTTTCAACTTGTAGCCCAAAATGCTACAAAAACAACAGTAGCGAGTACTGAAAAAACAAAACCTAAATTGGTTGTAGGTATTGTAATTGACCAAATGCGCTATGATTATATTTATCGATTTTGGAATAAATTTGGTAACAATGGTTTTAAAAAATTAGTAAACGAGGGTTTCTTTTGTAGAAACACCAACTACAACTATGTTCCAACCTATACAGGGCCTGGTCATGCATCCATTTATACGGGTACAACGCCTACTGTACATGGTATTATTGCAAACGACTGGTACAACAAAACAACTGGTGAAAATTTATACTGTGCTGAAGACCCTAATGTAAATGGTGTTGGAACGGCTGCCAGTGAAGGTAAGCGCTCGCCTGTAAATATGTTAAGTACATCAATAACCGATGAATTACGCATTTCCAGCAACATGAAATCAAAAGTAATTGGACTAGCATTAAAAGATAGAAGTGCAATATTGCCTGCTGGACACACCGCAAATGCAGCTTATTGGTACGATGGAAGTGTGGGAGGATTTATTTCTAGTACGTATTATATGAATGAATTGCCACAATGGGTACAAGACTTTAATAAAAAAGAATTGGCAAAAAAATATTTGAGTCAACCTTGGAATACCTTATTGCCTATTGAACAATATACGGAGAGTGTTGCCGATGATAATAAATATGAACACCTAGCGAAAGGAGAAACCAAACCTGTGTTCCCCCATAACTTACCTGAATTGATGAAAAAAAATGGAGGCCTCAACTTGATACGTAGTGTGCCATTTGGCAATACGCTTACCAAAGATTTTGCTATCGAAACAATCAAAAATGAAAATATGGGTAAAATGGGTAATACCGATTTTATAACCATTTCGTTTTCAAGCCCAGATTATATAGGCCATTTATATGGCCCTAATTCTGTTGAGCAAGAAGATAATTACATCCGCTTAGATAAAGAGCTTGCCGAATTAATAGCATTTATAGAAACGCATGTTGGTAAAAATAATGCCTTAATTTTTCTTACTGCCGACCATGCTGCACCTGAAGTACCAAACTATTTAAAGGATTTGAAAATACCTGCTGGCTATATAAGTGAAAAGAAAATGACTGACACAATGAAAAGCTTTTTATTAAATAAGTTTGGCGATACCTTATTGGTTTCATTTTCTAATCAAGAGGTATATCTTAATCATAAAACTATTGATTCTAAAAAGCTCGATTTAAAAGTAATTGAAGAAGCATTAGTGAATTTTATATTGCCAATGGCAGGTGTTGCAGAAGTTGTAAGTGGCTATACAATGAATAATACTTCGTTTACAGAAGGGGCTAGATACCTCATGCAAAAAGGATATAATGCAAAACGCTCGGGCGATGTATTAATAAATTATCAGCCAGGTTGGGTTGATTTTCCGCTTAGTGTGGGCACTTCACATGGTTCGCCTTATAGTTACGATACACATGTGCCTTTATTGTTTTATGGCTGGAATATTAAACAAGGGAGCTCTGCTGAACAAGTTTATATTACGGATGTTGCTGCAACACTAGCAATGATGCTTAATATTCAGTTCCCGAACGGATGCGTTGGAAAACCTTTGCTTTTTTTAACACATTAAAAAAAACAGGCTCTAAGGAAATATAAATTCAAACTCCCCTCCCCACAGTCTCCGACTAAGCTCAGATTGACTCTGGACCGTCATTTCGAGCCTGTTGAAATATGTGCGTTAGCATTATTAACTTAATGATGTTGGGAGCGATAAAATTCAAACATGTTTTTAAGGGAAATTTACTTCCCTAAAATATAGTCTTCAAAGCTTTTCATCAGTGCATGGTAAAACAGATTGCCCTGTATTTGATAGCCTTTTCCATTAAAATGCACTTTATCTTTTGCAGATAGTTGTGCGGTAAACCACTTTGCCATTGACCCATAGCCACCCATAATTTCATATAAATCCCAATAAGCTATTTGGTGCTGGATACAATAATTAATAATTGTTACACGCGCTTCTAACATATTTGGATTTTTTACTCTCCCTTTTTTTGAACGCTTAAAAGAGTCGGCTGGTGTTGTTAATAGTAATGTTGCATTTGGGCATGCTTTTTGAATTGAGGTAACAAGGCTATCAATTTGTTTGTAAAAAACAACTTTGTCAAAACCTGCGGCAAATCCTTCGTTTGTGCCCATTGATAGTATTACTAAATCAGCATTAAGATGTGATAATTGTTGAATAAAATATTTTGATTGTGTGTAGTGTCTATATTCTGCACCATTTACGCCAATCATATTGTATAATACACCAGCCGAGTCGTTTTCGAGCAACATGCCGTAAATGCGAGTGGCTTTTTGATGTGTAGTATCTGTTACTTTATTGCGTAATACAATTTGACGAACAGGTTTATTAAAGCGCATTTCAGAAATAAAACTACTTTTTGTTGTATCAATTGCTTTGAAAACGCCTTGCTCACAATTCCATTCATCGCAAATGGTAATATCGTAATTGCGCAATCCTTTTTCTTGAAACAAAGTAAATTTGGTAAAGGCATATCCTAAATTAGGTTGGTCTTTTACGGTGAGATTAATTTCGGCCGAAGTGTCGTTTGTTTCAATTGTAAAGCCACTAATACCTATTGGTAGCGGTTTTTCGTAAAACACATTGCGTTTTGAATCCCATACAACATTGGTAGAGGTTTTGTAAGAAGCTGGCTCATTGCTTTTGGCTACACGATACGGAAAAATAAGTCCTCGGCCTGCATTTCCAAATCGCAACTGCATTTTTTGGCGAATAAGTCCCGAAAAGTGATCGGCTTGAATGTGTGAATCGCCAATGTGTACAATATCGATGCGTCCCTTTTTAGAATCTTGTAAATTGTATAGTTTTTTATAAAAAAACTGCATTGTTAAACTGTCATTTTCAATTCTATTCAAACTTTCTTTTATGAATGGGTATTGTTTGTATGATAATGTATCAGCAGACTGTGCATAAATACAGGCATTTGAGCTAAACAATAAAAGCAGTAATTTACAACAATATGAAATTATTTTTTTCAATTTAGTAACTGTTATTATGTAAGAATATGATTTTTAATGAATACTATCGGTTTTTGTTGGTATTGCAACTGATACCAAGTTTGTATTGCCGTTTCTTTTGTTATAAGCTTTATACTCATCCATTAATTTGGTAAAAAGCATTTTACCTGCTTTGTGTGCTCCTTTAAAGTTGAAATGTGTATAATCTTTGTTGGCAAGTACTGTATCGCCTTGTACCCATTTAACCATAGATCCATAGCCACCCATGGCATCGTATAAACTCCAAAATGCTATTTTATTGTTTTTTGCTAAACGCTTTTGTGTTTCAACAAGCAAAGGCACGCTAGGGTCAGTTTCGTAAACCCCATTTTGACGGTAACTTTTATCACCTACGCTAACAAGCAATATACTGGTATTGGGGAAGCTTGCTTGCAAATGTTTAATTACATTATCCATTCCTTTTTCGTACCACGAATAATCTTTAACCTTGGGACTAACAGCATTTAGTCCATATTCTAAAATAATTAAATCGTAATCGAGATGGCGATTGGTTCCGGAATAGATGCTCTGTGATACTTTTGTATTGGGCATTCCAGAGTTTCCTCTAAACGAAAAGTTGTCAACAAAAACACCGCTATCACTTTCCATGCTAAATCCAAAAATATCAACAGGTGTTTTACAATAAAATGTGGCTTTTAATGATTGTGCACCTGCCGAAGCATTAATAGCAAGCTCATTAACAGGGTTTGTACCCTTTAAAGCATGTTTGTAGCCATTAATTACTACGTAGTTTTCATCAGTACTTTTTCCGTATAATAATTTTATCTCATAAAACTTATTTAAGTGCTTTTGATTTACAGCAACATATTTTACCCAACTAGCAGCTCCTGCAGCAAGTGTATCTTCTGGATTAACTACATTGGTTACAAAGCCATATCCTGAAATACCTAATACGTGATTGGCTGGCGGATTTTTTAGTAGATGATAGGTTTCCCAATTACCAAATGAATGGATGATAGTACTTCTAAATCCCGCAACAATGGAGGTTATTGGTACAAACCCAACTCCTGCTCCCCCAAAAGTATCTTGCATACAGCTTCTTAAATCCTGACTAATTAAATCACCTTCAATCATTGAATCGCCAAAATAAGCAATGCGTGTTTTGTTTTTTGTACGTTTTGTGGCATTTAACGATTCAAAAAAATGAGCAAGCGAAGTAGTGGTGTCTAATCTGTAATCAATAATATTTGATGAATCAATAGGAATTAAGCTTTCGGCAAGCGCAATACTATCTGCCAAGGCTAAAGAATCTTTAATTGCCACCAATGAATCATTAGCTGGGGTTGCAATTGATGATGAAACAATATCTGAAAGTGCTTCTATTGGCTTGGTTTCAAAACCTGCAATTGAAAGCTTTGTGTTAAATTGAGATAGTATAAGCAATATTGCAGTTACTGCAATAACAATTATAAATGGTTGCGAATGCCTGTTTTTATCAATCATATACTTTATACTGACTGGCAATAAAGATACTATTTTAAAAATAAAAATACGTAGCAGGTGTAAATTTAGTCCCCTAATTCAACATAAATTGGCGGTGTAGTTATTCCTAAATTAAGTATTTTTGTTAGGTATGTAAAATTTAAACTAATTTAACCGTTAATGAAAAACTATTTTATTCCTTTCAGTTATACTGTATTGCTCAGTATGAGCGTTTTTGTTTTTTCGTGTACTCATTCATCTGAGAAAAATAATCTTTTAAACGAACAAAAAACCACAACCCCTGCGCCTGAACCCGTTGAACAACATAATAATGTGGTTTCGCAATTGCCACAAATTACATCTGATAAAATAGAAGTGAAAACATTTGAAGTGAAAGAAACGCAAGGCTGGGGATATGATATTTATGTTGATTCTAAAAAAATGATTCATCAGCCCACAATTCCAGCTATTCAAGGAAATAGATCGTTCAAAACAGAACAATTAGCTTTAAAAGCAGGTTTGTTTGCTGCTCAAAAACTAAAAAGCACAGGCACATTACCTACTATTACTGTAAAGGAGCTGGATAGTATAGGTGTAATTAAATAAGCGATGAAAAGTGAATGCTTTCCTGTTGACTACTCAACACTATCTGCAAGTGCTTTATTAAATACTGTTGTCAGCAATTATGATTTGCCTTTAGCAACAAGCATTGCATTTTTGAAAAGAGGTTTTAATGATACTTACCTTATTAATACAGGAATCAAAAAATACATTTTACGAGTTTACAAATACCAGTGGCGAAGCTTAGCTAGCATTGAAACTGAATTGAAATTAATAAATACACTGAATGCAAATGGGGTAGGAGTTTCATATCCAATTGAAACCGCAGGTACAAAACAATTTATTTTATCATTAAATGCACCCGAAGGTATAAGGTATGCAGTGTTGTTTTCATTTGCCGAAGGTGTAAATATTAAAAAATTAAGTATACAACAAGCACATGTATTGGGGCAAGAAGTGGGTAAAATACATAGGCTTACACACAATCAATCGTTTGGAGAAACTGCCCATCATTATGATATAGAAGAGCAGTTTAACAAGGCTATTGCAACGCTTGAACCTGTTTTGAAAGATTATCCAGAACAGTTTACTTATATAACTAATTTAAGAACTGAATTTATTAAACGCTTTAATTCTCTTGACAAAAAAGAGCTTAAAACGGGTATTTGTCATGGCGATTTGCAATCGGAAAATTATCATGTTAGCGAAGATGGTAAGCTTACTTTTTTTGATTTTGATTTCTTTGGAAATGGCTATTTAGCATACGATATAGGCGTTTTTGTTTGGTACGACCATAAAAACAAATCGCCACAAATTATTCAATCATTTTTAGATGGTTATCAATTGCATTGCACACTAAGCGAAACTGAAAAAAAGTTAATTCCCTATTTTAGCACCATACGCGCCTTGTTTCAAATGCGCTTGTATTGCGATCTAAACAATGGCCACAAAATGCCTTTATGGCCTGCAAAAGAAGTGGCTACATTTATCGATAAAGTAAAGAAATGGCAGGAGAGGAGATGAATAATTGATAGTGGGGAATTGAATTGATAAATTATTCAGTGAGCCTTATCCAAATAAAGCGGAGGAACATAAAATAAATACCTGCAAAGCAGACCTTAAATAATGCCGAAGACCACGCACTTCCTGCCGCTTGCGCTTGCTTGCTGTTGGTGGCAGTAAGAATTTTTTGTCTAATGTACGATAGTTCAATAGTCTAGCGGTCGTTACCTACCAAATTGTCCATAAGCACAAAACTTTATTAATTCACAAAACGGTCTAAATGCGCATTAATGGTGTGGTAGAAATTTTATTTTTTATTTGTAATGTCAAATCTCATGTCGATAACACTAGTGACAATAATATTTTTATCAGTTGGGGCTTTCTCTTGTTCGTACAATGTAATTTCCACTTCGGAGGAATGAGAATGATTTTCAAATTGCCATGTGCAACCATAAATGAATTTTATTGAATTGTCTAAGGAATAAGATATGCTTTCTAAGCCTTCTTCGGCCTTGGCTTCGTGTTTTTTTAATTCTTTTTCTGATGTTTCTTTTCTTGCATAAAAAACTTCAATACCTTTTGTTATTCCATCCAAATGCTTCTTTATTTCTTTATACTCCTTTATTGCCTCTTTTTTTAAATAAGCATAAATATATTCAATATGAATATAGGTACCTGTAGGGTCATTAATTAATTCAATTTGTGCTAATAAAGGGGCATATTTATTATAAAAAGGTTTTACAATTACCCAAGTCTTTTCTGGTCCGATCAACGAATCTTTAAAATTTTCTGATGTCTCTATAAAATGTTTCATTGCTGTCCACGATGAATCAACAGGAATGTTATGTAATAATTTTTGAAAATAGGGCTGTGTTTTTTGAGAAAAAACAAATGATAGATTAAAAAATAAACTAAAAACCAATAATATTTTCTTCACCATTTTATTGTTTATTTAAGTCTACGTGAAAAAGTCTTTTTCTACAACTTGGTCTTTTTAGCTTATTGCCACCAACTAATCGCTAGCCGCTAGTTACTATTCACTAATCCCTACCCCTCAAACCCCAACTTGTTCTTTCAAAAATTTAGCTAGTTCAGTAACATTCAAATCCTTACCTTTTACAACATAATGCGCTTGATGATAAAAATCTTCACGCTTTTCGAGCTGTTGAGAAACAAAGGTTCTCAGTTCATCTTCGGTTTTATCTTTTAACAGTGGTCTACTGCTTTTTGCATTTACCAATCTGCTAATAAGTGTATCGGCACTCATTTTTACATAAATGGTAATGCCGTTGTTATTCATTAAATCCATATTGCCATAATAGCAGGGAGTACCGCCACCGCAAGCAACAACAATATTGTTTTTCTCCACTACCTTTTTTAGCATATTATGCTCCATGGCTCTAAACTCGCCCTCGCCTGTAGTTGCAAAAACATTTTCGATGGTTTGCTGATATTCATGTTCAATAAAAGCATCCAAATCAATAAACTCATAATTAAGCTTTGTAGCCAATTGTTTACCAATGGTAGTTTTGCCACTACCCATATAACCAACTAGAAAAAATTTTGCCATTAATTTTTAAGTATTAGTAGTTCAGAATCAATAATAGGTTTACAAAAGTTGATTGAAACCAATTTGTTTCGTTCAAAGTAAAAATCAATATGTGCTTGATCAAAACTTAAGCGTTTTTCGCCCCAGTCGTGTTGCTCTATCTCGTATAGTTCAATATTGTTTGCTTTAAATAATGCAATGATTTGTTTTTCCTTTAACTCAAATAGTTTTTTGTCCCACAATATTGTTTCAGGATTATCAATTTCCACACAATGAAATAGTTGCTTGTTTTGTTCATCAAAAAACAGTGTAAAGCCTTCCTCCCAATAATGCCAAACTGTAGTTTTAAACTCTTCAATATCATCAATCAACTGAATTTCTTCAGGTTTTCCAAACACAAGTTCTGCTTGAGCCATTGTTGCACCAAATAATAGAGAGCTAAGACCAATTCCGGGTTTTATTTCTAGTTTTTCGTACATTATTGCAGGATGTTTTATACAATAATATGACATTTTTTTGATTCATTTGTGCAAATCAGAAAGAATTAGAAAAAAAATAAAAAAATAATTCGCTGAAAATCAGGAGTTAAGAAAAAAAGAATATTTATTTTTAAAAAGACTTTGGAAAAAAAAATATTGCTTCTATATTTGCACTCCCAATTTAAACGTTGGGACTACAAATAAAGTGTAGATTAGATTCCGTAGCTCAGCTGGTAGAGCATTACACTTTTAATGTAGGGGTCCTGGGTTCGAATCCCAGCGGGATCACAAAAAGCCTTCAAGTCATTGATTTGGAGGCTTTTGTGTTTTTAGGGTTTGTTAGTTTTGAATATATTGAGGGCCCTGGTTCAAAAGTTGTGGGGAATTAATAAAACTTGGATTTATCTGTTAAATGAATAATTATCCCCAAACAATTAATCACCCATTATCAAATTCTCTATTCTCCATTACCTATTATAAAGTAACTCCACCCCCAAAATCGTTTCCGATACAGATACAGAATGTATTATAGTGCCTGTTGTATAATTAAACGTATGAATCATATTTGCTTCAGCCACAATTAATTGATTATTTAACGCAGCAAATTTCAATTGAACAGCTGTATAGCCCGATAAATAAGTCGTAACACTTGCTGTTGAATAATTGTATTTATAAATTGTTCCGTTAGATAGACTGAATAAATACGTGTTTTCATCTATCTTAACAGCACTTGAAATAGTACCCGTTGGCAAAATGTATGGATAAGGATTCCAAAGGTTATTGTTTATTTTATCAAACAACTGTATTACACCCTGCCCATTTACATTACCAAAAACAAACAAGTTATTATTATCCTTTTCGCAAAATGTTACAACAGCTTGGTTTATTAAACATTCCTTTTCGGGAACACCAGTGTTGTAATAAGTAATGAGTTTACTAATAGGAGTTAATTTATCTTTTTGTACCGAAATCATTTCGTTACCACAATAAGCCATGGCTGAAACATAATAATTGGGAGCCGCAATACTATTATAAATTACTTGGCCAGTATTGTCGTAACCTAAAATAGTACCATCATAACGTGCTACATAACAGCTTGTTTCATTGCTGTAAAATGCCGTAAAATAGGGATTGCTGGAAGCAACCGCTGGTAACGAAAATTTAGTGGTATTAAACTCCAAATCCATCGCCTCAAAGGCTCCTGTATAATTTCCACAACGATACAACTGTTGTGAATAACTACTTGTTGCCGCAGCCAAATAATCGCCCGAAAAGGTATGGTAAGGGGTAGTTGAAGTAAATGCACTATCAATAATTGAATAGTTTGTACTGGTGGTTGATGAGCTACTAACTACAAAAATAGATTTAAGCACACGAGGCACTTCAACAATGTATATTTTTTGATACGAGCGCGACTCATTTACTCCGTCAGATGCAGTAACTAATAAATGATAGACACCTGTTGTGATGTGAATATTATCAATATACAATTGTTTGTTAATGGTCATTGAAGGCGAAGAAACAGGCAATGCAACAGCATTTAAAACAGGAATATACTGAGCATTCACCAAACTAACTGATACAAAGGTAATGGCCGTTTCATCGCTTACAGTTGCGTTAATTGAAATGTTGTCGTACACGTTAAACGTTTGATTTTCGTTAGGCGCGTTAAATAAAACAATTGGCCCTAACTCGTCTACCTCAGCTTTTCGGCACGAAAAAGAGAATAAAACACTAGCAAAAAACGTTATGTATAAACTTGCTTTGTAAAAATGCATCTATTAAAAGTAAAGAAAATAAACGAAAAAAGCAATGTTGATAATCGAAACAATTAAAATGTGAAGTTGAATAAGTGATTGATATACAGCTCATTTTGCAAGTTTGTGACTAGTAAATACTGTTAAAATCATGTTTGAGGAATGTTTATAAACTCGAAAAAAATTACCATTATTTTTTCGTAAATTTGTTTTTATGACTGATTTAACAACAAAACCCAATATAACACCACGTAAGCGCACCACAAAGCCCAATCTAACCCCTCAATTGATAGATGGTAAAATGCCACCACAAGCGGTAGAATTAGAAGAGGCTGTGTTAGGTGCTTTAATGCTCGAAAAAGATGCCTTAACGGAAGTTATTGATATTTTAAAACCTCAAAGTTTTTATAAGGATGCGCATGCACGTATTTTTACAGCCATACAGCAATTATTTACTCGTTCTGAACCTGTAGATATTTTAACCGTAACACAAGAGTTGAAAAAAACTGGAGAGCTTGATTTGGTTGGTGGTGCGTATTATATTACTCAACTTACTAATCGTGTGGCATCGGCTGCCAATGCAGAGTTTCATGCGCGTATCATTGCTCAAAAGTTTATTCAACGTGAGTTGATCCGTGTTTCTACACAAACCATTAATGATGCTTATGAAGAAGGTTCAGATGTATTTGATTTATTAGATAATGCTGAATCTAATTTGTTTTCCATCATGGAAGGCAACATTAAAAAGAATTATGATAAAATGAGTACGCTCATTAAAAAAGCCATTGAGCAAATTGAGCATACAAAAAATAACAAAGGAAGTTTTTCGGGTGTTGCCTCTGGATTAACAGCTTTGGATAGACTTACATCAGGTTGGCAAAAATCAGATTTAGTGATTATTGCAGCTCGTCCTGCAATGGGTAAAACAGCACTGGTATTAACCATGGCGCGCAATGCGGCTGTTGAATTTAAAAAAGGTGTAGCCATATTCTCGCTTGAGATGTCATCCTTACAGTTGGTTACACGTTTAATTGCAAGCGAATCAGAACTATCATCAGAAAAGCTAAAAAAAGGACAGTTGGAAGATTATGAATTTCAACAGTTGAACGATAAAATTAAAAAGCTAGCCGAAGCACCTTTGTTTATAGATGATACACCCGGATTATCGGTATTTGAATTACGTGCTAAAGCACGTAGGTTAAAAGAACAACATAATATAGAGCTTATAATCATTGATTATTTACAGTTAATGACAGCAGGAGGTGAAGGTAAAGGCAATCGTGAGCAAGAAATTGCAACCATTTCGCGCTCGCTAAAAGGTTTGGCAAAAGAATTGGAAGTGCCCGTGTTAGCATTATCACAGCTGAGTCGTGCGGTAGAAACACGCGGAGGCGATAAGCGACCACAGCTTTCGGATTTACGTGAATCGGGCGCTATTGAGCAAGATGCCGATTTGGTAATGTTTATTCACCGTCCGGAATACTACAATATTACTGAAGACGCTGAAGGAAATTCAACTGTAGGTATGGCAGAGTTAATTATTGCAAAACACCGTAATGGACCAGTTGATTCGGCTAAAACACGCTATATTGGCCAGTTTACAAAGTTTTCTGATTTAGAAACTTTTGGGCAAAATGAAGGTTATGATTCTGCATTTTCTGGAATCACACCAGCACAAGATTTTATTGCACCAACAAACTCCGTAATACGAGGCTCTAAAATGAATGATATTGAAGAAGATCATCCGTTTTAATTTTTTAACAATTTATAGATGCACCAATTGGTCTTAAACATTGACTTCTAGTCAAAATATACGTACATTTGTACTATGGCAACATTTAATATAGAAATACTAAACCCCAAAGTAAAGAAGCTACTATTTGATTTAGCAGAACTTCGACTTATTTCTATCAAGGAAGATAAACCGAATACATTTCTTTCTGCCGTAAAAAAAATACGTTCACAAAAAGCCAATTTAACTCTTGAAGAAATTACCAAAGAGGTAGAAATTGTAAGAACAAAACGTTATGGCAAACAAGCCTGATAAGCTAGTAATAGATACTAACCTGTGGATTAGTTTTTTAATTAGCAACTCCTATTCAAAACTCAACAAACTTATTCAAGCCAATAAAGTGATTATTGTTTTTAGTGATGAATTATTGGAAGAGTTTCTGGATGTTGTTTCTAGACCCAAACTAAAAAAATACTTTTCTACTTCAGATGTAAATGAATTACTTGGTAAAGTTGATAATTTTGCTGAATTTATAGAGGTTAAATCTCACACAAATGTTTGTTCCGACCCCAAGGATAATTTTTTATTGTCACTCTGTGAAGATTCAAAAGCGGATTATTTGTTGACAGGTGATGATGATTTATTGGTATTGAAAAAGTATAAAAAAACATTAATTTTAAAATTAACCGATTACTTAGAAAAAGTAAAATAGCTTAGCCTAATTACTCATGAAAAAAAATATAATAATATTGTTTTTTATATTTATCAGCGCTGTATCTCATGCATCCTACATCCTCATTCCTATGGATATGGAGCAAAAAGACCACCTGAAAGCCTACGGTATTGCCTATTGGGTACTTACACAAGATGTTGAAGTAAACTGGTTACTCAACTATCGTGGGGGGAGCTTTATGATAAAAGATATTAAAGCAATTGAAAACGAATGTACTATACGGGGGGTGTCATTTGAAGTAATACCAGATGCTAAATCAACCGCTATTTTAAACGAAATTGCCAATCCCGAGGTAAATATGGAAAGTGTGAAGCTTGAAAAAGCTCCTAAAGTTGCAGTGTATTCGCCAAAAACAAAACAACCGTGGGATGATGCAGTAACATTGGTATTGAAGTATGCTGAAATAAAATACGATGTTATTTATGATGATGAAATACTGCAAGATAAACTTCCGTTATATGATTGGTTGCACTTGCATCACGAAGATTTTACGGGCCAATACGGCCGCTTTTGGGCAATGTATAAGCATGCGAGCTGGTATCAAGAACAACAACGTACGTTAGAAGCCAGCGCAAAATCATTAGGATATGCAAAAGTGTCGCAAATGAAATTAGCGGTAGCTCAAAAAATACGCGACTTTACAGCAGGAGGAGGATTTATGTTTGCCATGTGCTCAGCCCCTGATTCATACGATATAGCACTTGCAGCCGAAGGGCTGGATGTGTGTGAAAATATGTTTGATGGAGATGGTACTACACCTGATTACAATTCAAAACTCGATTATTCAAAAACCTTTGCTTTTACTAACTTTAGTCTTAAAACAAACCCTAACGAATACGCTAAATCAAACATTGATACGTATTTAACCCGAACCACCAAACACGGTGTAGAGCAAAAAAACGACTTATTTACATTGTTTGATTTTTCAGCTAAATGGGATATTGTGCCTACAATGTTGTGTCAAAATCACGAAAAAATAATTAAAGGCTTTTGGGGGCAATCTACTGGGTTTGATAAAGCATTTATAAAGCCAAACGTGTTGATACTAGGCGAAAATAAAGCAGCTAACGAGGCCCGTTACATTCACGGAGAATTTGGTAAAGGTACTTATACTTTTTATAGTGGACACGACCCAGAAGATTATCAGCACCGTGTTGAGGACCCTCCAACCGATTTAAGTCTTCACCCTAATTCCGCTGGCTATAGGTTAATATTGAATAATATTTTATTTCCTGCGGCTAAAAAGAAAAAGCAGAAAACATAACATAGTTTTTAATGAAACTTGTATAACGTTGAATTAAAGTACTTAAATGCCTATATCTCGACTAGTTTTGATATGATTTTATTGGCTGTGTAAGTTCGAGCAACGTTGAGCACAAACTGCCAGAATATTCAAATTTAAATAACTTCAATTCAAAGCCTCTTTCATAATTAAATCTAATTATTCCTTTTCATGATATTTAAAAAGAGTAACTAAAAACTGAATTATGAAAGAGGCTTGATGAATAACTTAACTACTACGAAAGTGCGTTTAATCTTTCAATATAAGTAATTGCTTTATCTTGTAATTCATCCATTATAGCATTAAAGTTTGCTTTTACTTCTTTGCCTGATTTTAACTTTTTAGAACCGTTTACACGTGCAATCAAATCGTCAGCTAAATCAACTGCTTCATCAATGATGGCATTTATTTTTTCGTCATTTTTTTCAGGGTTATTCAACATTTCTGAATAACACTCTTCTAAAACACCACCTAATACGCTGTTGATGTCTTTTTTAATATCTCTTTTGTTTGGCATTGTTTTGTTTTTTATTTTATGATAATTGAAATTGAATGCGCTGTTAATGTAAATACGAACTACCTAATAATATGAAAAAATCCATATTGTGGTTCGGCTAAGTTAGATGCTGAAAGTATGTAATAATAAACACCATCAGGATATTTGCCTCCCGACCAATCGTTTTGATAATTAGTGGTTTCGTAGATGCGTGCTCCCCAACGGTTATAAATACTTAACGATGTGTTTGGATAAAATTCTAAATTTTTGAGATAAAACAACTCATTTAATGCGCTTCCTTTACCATTTGGTGTAATTACATTTGGTATTTTTAAATCGCATGAATAAAACTCTACATCGGCCGAATCGGTAACTGTAGCACAAGTATTAGTAACAGTTACGTAATAGGTACCGCTGGCAAGTATTTGTGCTAATGAGTCGGTTTCGCCTGTATTCCACAAATAGGTTGCTCCAGCGCCACCGCCTGTTGCTTTTAAAAATAACTCAACATTATTACACAATGATGTATCGTTTACATTTGGATGTGGATCGTCTAAGTAATTAATTGTGTACACATCAGTTTGGTTACATTGATTATCGGTAACAGTAAATTCATACGTTCCAACTTTGTCAACTGTAATGGATGGGTTAAACGAAGTATTGTTAGGGCCGTATAATACAATAGCTCCAGTAGGTTGATTCGTAGTTGTCCAGCTTACAGTGCTAGGCGCATTTACACCAGTAATTTGGTATGCCCAATCACAGCTTTCGTTACTAAAGTTTGAGCCGGTAAGCCCTACAACCTGTATAGTTACTGTTGTATCATAAGTACATCCAAAATTATCGGTTACTGTATACGTATATGATTTAGGGCCAATAGCCGTTGGCTGAACAACAATAGCTGTGTCGTTTTGTCCGGAAATTATAGTAGGGTCGGCAACCCAGTTTTCCGAAACAATAACAGGTGTGTAATATTCTGTATTGGGGTTTACATCGGGGTTGAAAAATACACCCCATTCAAAAATATAACCATCATCAATCCCTAAATTATCGCGTACAATAATTGTCCAGTCGCCATTGATGGGGCAACCAATTAAATTTGAAAAACTTTGTTCAGGTTTATAAGTTCCTGCGCTCATTGCCTGTCCGAACGAAGGCGATGTTACCGCAGTAAAATTGGCAGCTGTATATTCCGTGGCAAATGTTCCCCAGGTGGCATTGTCGGCAAAGCAATATTGCCAACCAATACCTGGGGTTCCGTTTCCATTATCATCAGCCTGACCAAGAAAAGTGCCACCACCACTAAACCCTCCAGCCACTAACTCGCCACCTCCAAAGCCACTATAGGAGTTGAAAATAACAGCTGAATCACCATTTGGACATTTAATCATCATTTCTAAATCGCCTAAGTAAGAATGTTCCATTGTAATACACACTTGTTGTATATCCGAAGCACTAGTAATGGTTTGCCCAGGTAAAAAATCACCAATGCTCACAGTGGTTGAGTAATTAGCTCCAGAGCCATCAGGTAAGTATGTTAGCCCCGCAAACACACCTCCTAATTCAAATGAGCCTTGTGTCCCATCAACACCAACAGTATCGGTATTTGTAACACCACCTATTATTGTAGTTGTTTCGCCCAAGCAAATACTATTATCTAAAGCGCCCGCCATACTCGCAAAACTAGGTATAGTAGAAACTCGCACTTTACATCTAATTACTTCAATTAAATTTACAGGGTCGGTCATTCTCAACGTAACTAAATAACCTGCTCTATTGGGCGGTTTAAACCAAACCGAATCATTTGTAGAGGTACTTCCATCGCTAAAGTTCCATTTATAGGTACAGTTGTCGTCAGTTTGAGCGTAGCCGGGAAATGTTGCTGGTGGAATTGGTGCAAAAGGATAGGTTCCTGTAGCAACAAACAAAATAGAATCTTCAAAACAGATGTCTACATAGCCAGTATCAATAGGATTTAAAACATTGGGACCACTTCCATTTAAAAAGGCTTGTATGTGCGGCTGAAAAGGTTGTGGAGGGTTGCTACATGAAATATTTGCAGCCCAACCTAAGGCAGTATCTGCTCCGTTTGATACAAATTTAAATGTTAAACATCCACTTGTATTTGTCCAACCAGCAGTAATATAAAACCCATTAGGGTTAGTGCTACTATTGTATGCTCCAACTAATGGTGCACTAGTACTTGAACCGTCATAAATATAAAGTGTATCAGATGCGTGAACATCCCACTCAAAACCGCTATTGGTAGCAAAAGCAACCGCTATTTTATTGCCACTGATTAAATCCGGACAAATGGTAATGGTTTCGTTTTGATTGTTGTTATAACCCGAAGTACTATTTCCTGAGTCGAAAAAATTGGGAACAGAGCCATCATTAAACAAAGTACAGTTTAATGGGTTTGAGGTACCATTATCGGCATCAGTAATTAAAATTTGTGTTTGTGCTGTGGATGTATTAGAAATTGCCGCAAGCAATAGAAATAACCCAAAAGATATGATTTTCATTCTAAAAAATTATTTGGATGACTTATTAAATTTTGCTTTGATTTGTTCTTCTGAAATAATTACTAGTAGTTTATTGGTGTTTTCAATTTTATAGTATTGATAATCTTTTGCTAAGGGTAGTTTGTTGAGTTCAAATACATTGATATTGTTTAGGTCAACTATTTTTAGGGTTCCTTTTATTTCATGAGCAAGTGCTTTTTCGGCAGCCAAATCCATTATTTGATAAGCATTCGCTACATAAAAATTCCAATAATTTAGGGTTGCTGGCGCATTAACTTTCATTTCTGATAATTCTTTGTCAGAGAATTTGGATAGTAATCGCGTATCGTAATTGTTTGTTTGTGAGTTTACTGTGTAGGTTATGCTCAGTAAAAAAAGAGTGGCGATAAAAAAGCAATTTTTCATGTAGTGGTGTTGTGTTTTGGTTGCGTAATAGGTATAAATGTAAAAAATAAGTTAGTAAACTGCAAAAAAAGATGCAATTTAATTGAAAAAGGTTGCAGTGTTTTTTTATTTATTGTGCAGGAATATTAAGTGGTTTAAAACCTTTACCTTTGAGCAGTTATGAAGTTCGGAATATCAAAAGATTATAAGGATAGTTATCTGAAAACACTCGTGCTGGCTTATCCTGTGATATTGAGTCAGTTAGGCCATATTATGGTGGGTGTAGTTGATACGGCAATGGTGGGTCAAATAGGGTCAGTACCTCAGGCAGCTGTGGCCTTGGCAAATAGTTTATATATTTTGGTATTGGTTTTTGGTTTAGGGGTTTCGTATGGTGTAACTCCTTTGGTGGCTGCTGCGGATAGTAAAAATGATTATACCGAAAATGCTGCATTGTTAAAGCATAGTATTATAATTAATACTTTGTTGGGTGTATTATTGTTTATTGTTTTGGTGTTTATATCTCCTGTTTTATACTTGTTTAATCAGCCGGCTGCTGTAGTAGAACAAGCAATTCCTTTTTTGAACGTGATGATTTTAGGTATGATTCCGTTATGTATTTTTTCAGGATTTAAACAGTTTGCTGAAGGTTTATCGGATACACGTGTTGCTATGTTTATAACTATCGGCTCCAATTTATTGAATGTTTTACTCAATTATGTATTGATTTTTGGCCATTGGGGATTCAAGGAAATGGGCCTGATGGGCTCGTGCTGGGCAAGCTTTATTTCGCGGGTGGTTATGGCTTTGGCAATGTTTGCCTATGTATATTATAACAAACGTTTTAAGGTATATTGGAAGGGTTTTAGTTTGAAAAATTTGTCGGGGCGATTAACAAAGGAAATTCTTGCTATAGGTGTTCCTTCAGGTTTACAATGGTTGTTTGAAGTAGGGGCTTTTAGTTTTGCTGTAATTATGATTGGTTGGATAGGCGCAGTAGAACAGGCAGCACATCAGGTTGCGCTATCGTTAGCAGCTGTTACCTATATGATGGCAAGTGGTTTATCGGCTGCAGCATCTGTAAGAGTGGGTAATCATTTTGGGCTTAAAGATAAAGAAGGAATAAGAGTTTCGGGCTTTAGCGCTTTTCAGATGGTGTTGGTTTTTATGAGTATTTCAGCTTTTTGTTTCATAATATTTAGAAATGCTTTGCCTTTATTGTTTAGTAAAGATATGGCGGTTGTTGAACTTTCATCGGCCTTGCTTATTGTTGCTGCTTTTTTTCAATTGAGTGATGGTACTCAGGTTGTAGGATTGGGTGCATTACGAGGAATGAAAGATGTTAAAATACCCACCATTATTACGCTAATAGCCTATTGGGTGGTTGGTTTACCCATGAGCTATGTGTTTGCTTTTATATGGGGATATGGTGTACTAGGCGTTTGGTACGGCCTTTCTATTGGGCTTACCATTACTGCCGTTTTTCTGTTTTGGCGATTTAATTATGTGAGTAAGAGGGTGTGAGTTGATTGGATGTATAATTTACTTACTCATGTTACTAATAAAACTGAGATTGTAACAATAAATACAGTAAAGAAGTTTTCAAAAAAAAGCAACATATTATAGAAGAAGCCTAGTAAAGTTCCTTAAAATATAGATATTCCATTTCTTCTGATCTTCATCTATACAAAGAGTTCTTTTACTCTAAATTATCTATTTGTCCTTTTTTCTCTTAAGTAAATGAGGTAATGGTGCAAAAAATAGTTGGTGGAATTGATAAAAAATAGTTGTATAATTCAGCCGTAAATCAGAAGATGACTTTGGCTCTGCTGGAGAGCAACCAACTAGCAATATGATTTACCACGAAAAAT
>JBASCV010000060.1:0-4292 GCA_049651825.1 Bacteroidia bacterium | reverse complement strand
GGGTGTGGCTGATGGCATTGCCTTGGGTAACTTATTGAAAAACAATAAGAAAGCAACGCTTGTGTACACTGGCGATGGTGGAGCAAGTGAAGGCGATTTTCACGAATCGTTGAATGTGGCTGCTGTTTGGAATTTGCCCGTAATATTTGCGATTGAAAACAATGGTTATGGTTTATCCACCCCAAGTAACGAACAATTTAAGTGTAAACAGTTCATTGACAAGGGGATAGGCTACGGAATGGAAGCCGTTCAGGTGGATGGAAACAATGTGTTGGAAGTGTATGATACGGTTAAAAAATTAGCCGAATCAATACGTGTAAACCCTCGTCCGGTATTATTGGAACTCATTACCTTCCGTATGCGTGGGCACGAAGAAGCATCGGGAACAAAGTATGTGCCTAAAGAATTATTGGATACTTGGGGCAAAAAAGACCCCTTAAACAACTACGAGCGCTTTTTGGTGCAAGAAGGTGTGTTGGACGAAACAATGATTGAAAATTACCGTGCCGAAATTAAAGAAGAAATTGAAAAAGGACTTGAAATAGCATTTGCCGAAACATTGCCTCCACCCAATACCGAATTGGAATTGAGCGATATGTACAAGCCTTTTGAATTGGACATTACTCCTGCAAACGGAAATTCAACAAACAAACGTTTTATTGATGCCATTTCGGACGGTTTGCGTTTGGCAATGAAAAAGCACAAAAATTTGGTGCTGATGGGGCAAGATATAGCCGAATATGGTGGTGTATTTAAAATTACTGAAGGTTTTGTTGAAGAGTTTGGCAAAAACCGTGTGCGCAATACCCCTTTGTGCGAAGCAGCTATTGTGGGTAGTGGTTTTGGTTTATCAATAAACGGAATGAAAGCCATGGTAGAGATGCAGTTTGCTGATTTTGTTACCGAAGGTTTTAACCAGATTGTAAATAATTTGGCAAAATCGCATTACCGCTGGGGGCAACATGCCGATGTGGTGGTACGTATGCCAACTGGTGCAGGGGTTGCAGCCGGGCCGTTTCACTCGCAAAGCAACGAAGCGTGGTTTGTACACACACCAGGCTTAAAAGTGGTGTATCCAGCATTCCCGAGCGATGCTAAAGGCTTATTGTTAACTGCCTTTGAAGACCCTAACCCGGTTATGTTTTTTGAACACAAAGCGCTGTACCGAAGCATCACCGAAGATGTTGCCGATGATTATTACACCATACCTTTTGGCAAAGCCAAACTAATTACCGAAGGCAATGATATTACCATTGTTACCTACGGATTGGGCGTACATTGGGCCTTGGAAACCTTGAAACAACACCCCGAAATAAAAGCTGATTTAATTGATTTGCGCACACTTTTGCCATACGATAAGGAAGCCATTATAAATTCTGTTAACAAAACCGGAAAAGCCATTGTGTTGCACGAAGATACACTAGTAGGTGGTATTGGTGGCGAGTTGGCGGCTGTTATTTCTGAGCATTGTTTTGAGCAGTTGGATGCTCCAGTGGTACGTTGTGCTAGTTTGGATACTCCTGTGCCTATGAATGGCGATTTAGAAAATAACTTTTTGGCTAAAGCTCGCTTTGAGAAAAAATTGGTGGAGTTGTGGATGTATTAGGCGACAACGTTCTGGACACAATCGACAGCGATTCATACGCAATGCTAGGATTAAACAAAGCAAAAATCATTTTAAAGACTTTAATATGACAGATAAAACAGCAAAACCATTTTTAAAATGGGCAGGAGGTAAATCTCAGCTTATTGCTGAAATTGAAAAGTCGTTACCGAGTGAAATAACCAATAAAAAGTTTACCTACATTGAACCATTTGTAGGAAGTGGTGCTGTTTTGTTTTGGATTCCCACTGCAATCCCTAACTCAAAAATTGCTACATAAATGAATTTAAGTTTTAATACCAAACTTGCAGAGGGATACAAAAGCAACTCACAAATTGCTAGAGTTTTAACAGAAAATTGGGTAAAGAAAAATTCTTATTGCCCTTGTTGTGGAGAAGTTCCTTTAAAGGAATTTGAGAATAATCGACCTGTTGCAGATTTCTATTGTAAAAAATGTTCTGAAGAATTTGAATTAAAAAGTAAAAATGGAAAATTTTCCACAACAATTAATGACGGAGCTTATTCAACAATGATTGAACGAATAAACTCCAATCAGAATCCAAACTTTTTCTTTTTAACTTATACGAAGAATTGGTCGGTTGAAAATTTCTTGATTATCCCAAAGCAATTTTTCACAACAGAAATCATTGTAAAAAGAAAACCACTTTCTGCAACTGCAAAACGTTCAGGTTGGATAGGTTGCAATATTGATATTTCAAATGTTGCAGAAGCAGGTAAAGTCTTTCTGGTAAAAGATACTAAGATTATAGATAGAAAAATAGTTGAAAATTCTTTTAATCAAACATTGTTTTTAAGAGAAAAATCTGGTGATTCAAAGGGTTGGATTTTGGATATAATGCTTTGCGTTGATGCAATTAAAAAGAATGATTTTACTTTAGATGAAATCTACCAATTTGAAAACAAACTAAAATTGAAGTATCCCAATAATAATTTCATTAAAGACAAAATCAGACAGCAACTTCAAGTTTTGCGTGACAAAGGAATAATTGAATTTATTGGTCGAGGCAATTATAAAAAAGTAAAATATGGAAACATTTAAAATTGAAGTAAAAGAAACGCTTTCAAGGATAATTGAAATTGAAGCCAATTCAAATGAAGAAGCACTTCTAAAAATTGAAGATTTGTACAAAAAACAAGAAATCGTTTTAGATGCCGATGATTTTGTTGAAACTGAATTTCTTAAAATTGAAGATTAATTATGTCAGAGCTTATTCCAAATAACTCCGATTTTATTCTGTATACTTCTCAAGATGGCGAAGTACGAGTGGATGTTTTTGTTCATAATGAATCTGTTTGGCTTACTCAGAAAGCAATGCAAGATTTATTTGATAGGTCAAAATCAACTGTAAGTGAGCACATTAGCAATGTTTTTAAAGAAGGTGAATTGGACCAAAATCAAGTTGTTCGGAAATTCCGAACAACTGCAGATGATGGAAAAGATTATGAAGTTTCCTATTATAATCTTGATGTAATTATTTCAGTTGGATACAGAATTAAATCTCAAAGAGGAACACAGTTTCGTATTTGGGCTACTAAAACACTCAAAGAATTTATTATTAAAGGATTTGTTATAGATGATAAGCGATTAAAGCAAGGAGGTCAGGTTTTTGGGAAAGATTATTTTGAGGAATTACTCGAAAGAATCCGGGAAATCCGAGCTTCGGAGAGACGATTTTATCAGAAAATTACTGATATCTATGCTCAATGCAGCATTGATTATGATGGTAATTCTGAACTAACTCAAAATTTTTACAAAACAGTTCAAAACAAACTTCATTGGGCAATTACTGGAAATACGGCAGCTGAAATTATTCACAAAAGAGTGGATTCTCAAAAGCCAAATATGGGCTTAACAAATTGGAAAAACTCACCAGAAGGTAAAATATTAAAATCAGATATTGGAACGGCAAAGAATTATTTAGAAGAAAAAGAAATCAAAGAGCTAAATCGTTTTGGAGTTATATTTAAACTTTGCTGAACTGCAAGCAGAAAGGAATATACCAATGAAAATGTCGGAATGGATTGAGGTACTAGATGGCTTTCTAAAAATCAATAGATATGAATTATTGGATAATGCAGGCAAAATATCTAATGAACAAGCCATTACAAAGGCAAGTCAGGAGTTTGAAAAGTTCAGAATTATTCAAGATAAAAAATACCTTTCTGATTTTGACAAGGAAATAAATAAAATTAAAAAAGGGAAATAACAATAATCTCAAAGGAGATATAATGGAACTTTTGCCTCAATTTGAGCATAAGTTTGATATGTTTTTTGCTGAACCAGCAAATTAAAGCACAAATCAAAAATTAAAGGCAAAGAAAAATCAGAGACAGAATTTTATTATGAAATTGTTTTAGAGGACTGTTTCAAAGAATCGGACGACTTGAAATTTTCTATAAATACAAAAAAGCTATTTGACAAATCGGACAACAAAAACAGTAAGCTATTACAACAATTTTTACCTGCACTGACAACCTGGGAGAGAGTAATTAAATCAATCGACAAGACTGATGTAAATGCTTCTTAGTCAAATATATATATAGCTTTGCAGGTGTTATCACCTGCAAAAAAAAACAGCTGCATGGGCGTGAAAAAGCCCTCCCACAGTCTTCAACAAGCTCAGACTTACAGCGTGTAGTTGATACATTCAGCAATTTTATTGGCACA
>JBASCV010000059.1:0-3922 GCA_049651825.1 Bacteroidia bacterium | reverse complement strand
CTTAAATTTTCAGATTCAGGGTCGATATTCGGATTCATGAGTTTTATTTAATTTTTATTGCTAGCTACCAAAAAGAGAAAATTACACTAGTTAATGATTACTTTTTTTGTAAGTTTTTGATTATCAACTAATAGTGTTACAAAATAAATTCCAGCTTTTAAATTCATTTGTTTATTAATATTATATTCATAATCACCTTCACGTAAGTTTTCATTTACAATTGTATTTACTAATTTTCCTACAACATCATAAATTTGAATTTCAACTTTACTTTTATTAATTATTGTAAATGATAATAATGAATTATTTTCAATAGGGTTGGGATAAATAGCAAAATTGCTAGTTGACGCCAACATATTTTCAATATCTGTTGTACCGCTAATATTTATGTCGTCTAAATAAATATGATTTCCTCCATTGCTCGTAAACTTAAATTTAAAATATAAGTTGGTTTGTGATGCATAGCCATTTAAATTTACGCTTTGTGTTGCCCATTGACTGGCATTTGGTGTAAATGAGCTGCTTTGCACACCTGCTGTAGAGAGTGAAGCTCCAGAAATAGTTTTACGTAAGCTCCACGAAACACCGCAATTAGTTGAAACATATATTTGAAGTTTATCAGCTGATGATGAATTTTTTTGAGCATGAGCTACTTTAAATGTTAGAGTAGGCGAGTTGCCTGCAATATTTGTCATATTTATTGATGGACTAATGAGTTCATCAATATATCCATCGTAAGATGCAGAGTTGGTTATTTTTACGCATTTACTTCCTGTTGCTGCTGTACCTGAAGTTTGGCTCCATGTATTACCACCTGGGTCTCGGTTTTGTACTTTCCAATCAGTATTAGGGATGCTCGTGCCTTCAAATCCTTCGGAATAAATTGCATTTGTATAAGTTGCTGTAGATGAGTTTACAATAACGTAGTTGCTTTTAGTTGTTGTTGCCGATTCACTTCCACGTGTTACGGTTAAAGATACATTGTAAGTACCTGGTGTATTGTATAATATAATTGGTGCTGAATCGCTTGATGTAGAAGGTATTCCGCCAGGAAACGACCAACTCCAGCCTGTTGGTGAGCCATTCCACGATAAATCATTAAAAGCAATCATCCCTCCCTCGCAAATTGTATTGTCTGCATTGTTTGATTCGAAATCGGCTTTACAAAGTACATCAGGCAAACTAACGCCTGTATTCGCAAGGTTAGTAACTGTCCATAAATTATTTCTATTACCAACCGGACTGTTTAATGCATCATGCATACGTTGTTTTTGTCCAGCAGTAAACATGGTATAGCAATAGGAGTAGTCCATAAAGTTTTGAACATTATCTATAGTATTTCCACAGGTTGCACCATTTAAATTACAACTTGTCCATCCTTCGGTGGGTGGGGTGTCGTTTACTAGGTCAGAGCCACCACAATCAACACCTGGGTCGTTTGTGCCTCCCCAAGTATGATAAAGACTCAAATAATGACCTACTTCATGCGTTAGTGCATGAGAGCGTGTTGGAGTGCTGGTTCCTATACTTCCTATGTAATTAGATAATATAAGGATTCCATCTGTTGTTGCAGGAAAAGCTGTACCAGGAAAATATGCATACCCTGCAACACCTGAAGAACCAATGGTTTTTACAACCCAAATATTTAAGTATTTGTTTACAGGCCACGGGTTTAGTTTAGAATCATCATCAGCATTATTGGTTAATGAAGATGCTATACGGTCAATACCATTGGTACAGGCTCCTACAGGATCTTTTTGTGCCAATTTAAATTCAATTTCGCAATCAGCAGCAATGGATTGAAATTGACTAACAGTATTCGCTGCTGTTGCATTTAGTTTTCTAAAATCTTGGTTTAATACATCAACAGCATCCATTACTTGTGCATCCGAAATATTTTCTGCTCCACCTTGGTGTATGATGTGAAATACTACAGGAATGGTATATACAACTTGTTGTTGATTGCTTTTAGGTATAATTGAATTGTGTTCATTGGCAGTCCATTCTTCTACTCGTTTTAAATGTTCTGCTTTAATTTCGGGATGCGCATCAAATATTTTGTTCATTGCTTCCGTACTCGCACAGCGTAAATACGCCTCTTGTGCTACTATATTGCTCGTTAAAGCAGCAAATAAACTAATAAGAGATAAAAAAATATTTTTTTTCATGGGTTGATTGTTATAGTCTATTCATAATCTTTAATTGACGAAAGCACTTCTTTTATTTGTCCAACATTGTTCAATACAGAAAAATATTTTCTAGATATTTCTAGTGGGCTTTTTAATTCGTTGTTCGCTTTGTAATTGATAAATTTTTCGAGGTTGCTAAAATCATCTTTTGATGCCTTTCTAATTTCATCTTGCATTTGCGTGTCAACCACACCTGGTGCAATAGAAAATATTTTAAAGCCTTTATGAATTGACATTTCGGCATGTTCGCTTCTTATTTTTTGTTCCTCATCAACTACCTTACTAAACATATCTAAACCGGCTTTAGAAGCACAATAAGTTGCCCATCCATCAACGGGGTATTTGCCCGCACCTGAACTAATGTTTACAATTACTTTTTCAGCATCTGTAGTTTCGTAACAGCTCATAAATTCGTTAATAAGAATACTTGGTGCTGTTAAATTTAAGGTGTAACTTTTTGCTATAACATTTGCATCTAACTTTCCTACAGGCTTTATAAAACCGAGAGTTCCGGCATTATTAATTAAGTATATTTTTTTTGCATGTGCGTGAAGGTCAAATCTAAACTTGGTTATTTCGTTTACATCAGTAAGATCTAAATAAAAATGGGTATAGTTTTTATGTTCTATTGATTTTTGGCGAGCAATGCCAATTACAACGTTAGAAGGATTTTCTAATAAATGTTCGGCAAATGCTTTACCTAAGCCTCTGCTTGTACCTGTTATGTAGTAGTAATTCACAATTAGTATGATTTTTAAATATTGGTAGAACTAAAGTTAACAATAAAATATCACTTTAGCAATTAAAGTAGTTATAAATAAAAATTAATAAATAGCTTTTGGGTAATCTAATCTTTAAACCACTTGATTTATATAAAAAATCAAATTAAATTTGGATAATTATTATTAAAAATAAATCATTCAAATTTTATTGTGTATGAAAAAAAACTACTTTTTATCTTCAATTTTAGTATTAGTCCTATTTTTTACTTTGAATGTAAAGGCGGATACTATTACCGTAATGGTTACTAACAATGCTTTTAGTCCTACAACTTTTAATGCAGAAGTTGGTGATGTGGTAAAATGGGTGTGGGATTCGAACGGAATGACTCACAATGTTACCAGCGCAAGTCAAACTATTCCTAATGGTGCCGCACCTATAGCTTCGGGAGACATGGCTAGCGGAACTTATACCTATAACATTACTGTAGCAGGTAATTATGGTTATTCATGCACGCTTCATATGTTAAGTGGTATGGTTGCAGGTTTTCAAGTTAGTGACCCAACAGGTATTGCAACATCTAGTTTTAATGTTTTATCAGTTTATCCCAATCCATTTAAAGATAAAATTACAGTAAAACAAAATGGAATAGAAAAAATACAAGTAGTAAATGTATTGGGCGAAAAAATTAAAAATATTGATTTGGCAAAAACGGAAATCAAAACCGATGTTTATTTTGAAGGCTTGCCTGCAGGTATTTACTTTTTAAATTTCATTAAAAATGATGAAACAGTAGAACTTGTTCGTGTAATAAAATCAGAATAATTATTACAGGTAAAAGAGTAAAAAAAGTGCTGCTTGATTATATTTCAAGCAGCACTTTTTGTTTTTTAAAAGCTAAACAGGCTCTTAAAGCTTAGTTTAACACCAATTCAAAAAAATCGATATTTTTTGATTTTTTTATACTCAATGCTTTTGAGTAATTAAGAATTTTATTGATAACATTATTACTG
>JBASCV010000058.1:0-7010 GCA_049651825.1 Bacteroidia bacterium | reverse complement strand
GCCAATAGCTGGTGGCAACAAACTATGCAATGGAGCTGATTGAATGCCAGGCTGATACGAAACTTTTGGTAGGGTAGGAGATAGTTTGTTACTTACAAAATCGTGTAAACGTTGTGCAGGCGCTATTTGTCCAACAAAAGCATTGTTTGCTGTGTGTCCACCACCCGCTTTCCAAGCCATTTTTTCTAAATCTTGCTGGTAGCGCAAACCTGCAAGTGGTCCATATTGCTGATAATCAACTAAATCGCTTGCTTCGGTGGTTACTACAATACCTGAATTGGCATAGGGATTATTGCGTTTTGATGGCGACCAACCGTTGGTAACTACTTCGCCTGGAGCGGTAGCACAGGGAGCAATAATACCACCCGGGCACATGCAAAAGGAATATACACCTCGTCCGAGTGCCTGATGTACAAGACTATAGGATGCTGCAGGCAAAAAATCGCGTTTATGTTCTACATCCGTTAGCGAACAATGGTATTGTAATGAATCAATCAATGCTTGTGGATGTTCCACACGCACACCCATAGCAAAGGTTTTAGCTTCGATGAGTATTTTTTTTGAATGCAACAGTTCAAATATATCGCGTGCACTGTGTCCGGTTGCAAGTATCAGATTATCAGCTAAATACTCTTGTGTGCTTCCCGTTTCGAGCTGTGTGCAATGAATGCCTTGAATTTGATTGTTTTTAACAATGAAATCAGTAAGGTGAGTATTAAAATGAACTTCACCACCCGCATTGATGATGCTTTGGCGCATGGCCTCAATAATTTTTGGCAGCCTATTGGTACCAATGTGCGGATGCGCTTCAATGAGTATGTTTTCGTCTGCACCATGTGCTACAAATAACTCCAACACTTTATTGATATCGCCTCGTTTGGTGGAGCGTGTGTATAGCTTACCATCGGAGTAAGTTCCTGCACCACCTTCGCCAAAGCAGTAGTTGGAGTGTGGGTTTACAATTTGTTCTTTGTTGATGGCTGCCAAATCTCGCCTGCGACTTTTTACATCTTTTCCTCTTTCAATAACGATGGGCTTCAATCCGTTTTCAATCAGCTGCAATGCAGCAAATAAGCCTGCTGGGCCTGCACCAATTACCAACACCTTTTTTTTAGACGAAACGTTGGGGTAGTTGATTTTATAATCAACAGGTACAGGCTGTTCGTTGATATAAACTTCGAGCTTTAAATTTATTTTAATGGCACGGGAGCGAGCGTCAATAGAGCGTTTAGCAATTTTAATGGCTGTAATATCTTTTAATAAAATGCTTGTGTTTTTACAAATAGCGGTTTTTATCGCATCTTCGTTGGCAGCCACTTCGGGCGATACCACTAGGTTTACTTCGTGTTTCATTTTTGTGTTGGCACGTAATTATCGTGCAATTATGTTTATTGTTTGTACAAACTAGCCGTTCGATATTTTTATCGTATTTAAAATTAATAAAACTTTTTAGTATCTATTTAAATTTTATTTTGCAAAAATGTTATAAAGCTTCCGCACTTTCTCGACAGGCTCGAAATTACAGCGCACAGGGTCTTTTCGAGTTTATCGAGAAATGAGTGTAGGACTATCTGTAAATAATTTTAATTAAATCTAAACCGTTACTTACTTATTTTGAAAATTAATCATCCAATTAATGCCGTATTTATCGGAAAATTCGCCAAAGTATGCGCCAAAAAACATATCGGCCATAGGCATTGTAACGTTGCCTTCGGCCGAAAGTTCGTTAAACAAGCGATCGGCTTCCTCTCTGGTTGCAGGTTCTAAGCAAATGTGCATGTTATTGCCTTTGTTTAGCGTGAAGCCCATTTCTTTAGGTGCATCAGTACCCATTAAAATATGGTTGCCTACAATTGGTAATTCTACGTGCAATACCATTTTTTTGATTTCTTCGGCCATTGGCGGTACTCCAGCACTAGGTGGAATGTCGCTAAAGCGTTGCAATCCTTTGCCAACAAACTCTGACTTGAACACATTTTTGTAAAACAAGAACGCTTCTTCTGTTTTACCATCAAAATTGAGGTAAGTACACACCCTTGCTGCGTTGTTTGTTTTATTTTGCTTACGCAGCATAAATTTTGCTTCAATGTATTGATCAAGATTTTGCAATGCCATCGAAAAGCCTTCTTTAAAGCCCATTTCAACTACTTTTTCGAGCGCTTCTAAGCTTTCGTAAGCAATAGTAATGTTTACAGCGGTAGTATCAGCGTTTGCGCTAAATACGTTTGTCCAGTGCGAATTAGGAAAATTTGCTACTCCATTACCGTTTTCGTCACAAAAATTATCAACGTATGAGTAGCTTTTTTGAGGTTCTATTTTTTTATAATCGGCTTTGCACCAGTGTGTTTCATTTTGCGGGCTGGTCATAGAATATAGCCACATGCCACCCGCTCTAAAATCCATTAATTTGGTTTTGTTTTGATAGGGTTTTGGAGCCCACCACTGGTCAAGTATTTCGGGGTTTGTCCATGCTTCCCACACCAATTCAAGGTTGGCATTAAATTCACGTTTTACGTTTACGGTGTTTTTTACTTTATCTACTGTAAAGTCGAATTGTAATTTACTGTTCATTTTTTTTGTTTTTAAGGGTTGTTAATACATCGTCAAGTTGACTAAAACGAGTTTCCCAAATTTTACGGAATTGATTTAGCCATTTATCAATTTCTTTCATTTTTTCTACCTCTAATTGGTAGTATATTTCTCGGCCTTGTTGTTGTTGAGTAATTAATTCGCATTCGGATAAAATGCGTAAGTGTTTTGATACGGCTTGTCGGCTGCTATCAAAATGTTCGGCAATGGCTTTGGGAGTCATTGCTTGAAGTGCTATTAGAGTAAGAATAGCACGCCTGGTAGGGTCGGCTATTGCTTGAAAAATATCTCGTCTGGTTTCCATTGTGCAATTATTTGGTTGCAAATGTAATGCAATTATTTGGTTGCGCAAAATGATTTAGTTATTTTTTGTAAAATTTTACCGAGCAATGCCGTTTTAATAATGCAGCTAAGGAGTATTTAAAATGATTATTTGCTTTTAACAGGTATCCAAATGTCTTCTTCCGAATCGGGCGATTGGTTTTGATATTTACTTCCTAACACTTCAAAATGTGGTCGATTATCCAATTCATAGCCTGATTGTGGTAACCATTTGGTGAAAATATATTCAAAAATACTGGTATCGGTATTTAGTCCTTTGTAATGAAAAACAGCATAAAGTCCTTCAGGAATTTCAAACTTTTCAAAACCTTCAGGAACAACTGTATCATCGTTAACTTCAGCTAAAGCCCATTTTTCGAATTCGTTGTTTGGGTTAAATTGCTGAAAATAATTTGTATCGTATGTTTGGAGCGAAATTAAATCAGATGAGATTGCATGCGTAATGTTTTTTCGAAACGGCATAAAACTACGCCACAATTCGCCCGTTTTATTATTTATAAGGCTCATTTTTAATCGTTTACCGATGCATTTTTTAGTATTGATGAATTCAAATTGTGGTTGCATTTTTTACTATTTTACTTTACGATAGTTAGTGATTTAATAAAGCAGTTCATGTTCCCAAACAAAACAATTATTAAAACTTGCTTTTAAATTGGTTTTTTGTTTAAAAATACCATACAGCGTGGAGCCACTGCCGCTCATTGATGCATAAATAGCACCATTATCATAAAGTTGTAGTTTGATGTTTTTTAGTTCAGGAAATTTTACAAATAGGGTGTCTTCAAAATCGTTATGAATGTGTTGTTTCCATTGTTCGATAGGAAGTTGTAAATCGTTTTCGAGTGAGCGATTAGGCGTTTTTGGGGTTACACCACCATAAGCAGTTGCTGTATTTATATGAATATTGGGGTAAATTAAGGCAATGAAATAGCCTTTTAAGCTGAGTTGTATGGTTTCAAAGGCATCGCCTTTGCCTTCAACAAATGCCGGTTTATTGGTAATAAAAAATGAGCAATCGCTACCCAATTGGCGAGCATAGTTATGCATTTCGCCCCATGCAAGCCCTAGCTCAAACGTGTTATTTAATAAACGAATAAAAAAAGCCGCATCGGCCGAACCGCCTCCTAAACCAGCACCTATTGGTATGTGTTTATGCAAATGCACTTTTATTTTAGGTAATGCATAATCGTTGGCAATTAAATGATAGGCTTTAACGCACAAATTATCCAAGGCGTTGCCAGGTATTTCAATACCCGAAAAACTCATTGTTATGGGTAAGGCATCAGAGGCTGTGTTTTCTACAATTTCTAATGCATCGGTTAAAGCAATAGGATAAAATGCGCTTTGAATGTTATGAAATCCATCCAGTCGTTTTTCGGTAATGTTTAACCCTAAATTTATTTTAGCGTTGGGAAATGAAATCATAAAATATGAATTACTAATTCCTACAAAGGAAAACAAATTGTAGCACTTTTGAAACTTTAAATACTTGTATATTACCTTGTTAGGTGTTTTTGATAAAAGATATTAACACAAACAGTTAAAAATCAAGTAGTGAGGCGCTGTTTTTTTATTTCATTTTTTGTTATTTTAGCATTCTAAAGCACTAAAAATATGAACTATTTAGATTTTGAAAAACCAATTGCCGATTTGGTAGATCAATTAGAAAAGGTTAAACAAGTAGGTGAAAAAAGTGGGGTAGATGTTTCAAAAACTACTGCTGAAATTGAAGAAAAAATAAAACAAACACGTGCCGAAATTTACGGAAAGCTCACTGCTTGGGAACGTGTGCAAGTATCTCGTCATCCGGATAGGCCATACACCCTTGCTTATATCAATTACATTACCAATGGTACTTTTATGGAATTGCATGGCGATAGAACCGTGAAAGATGATAAAGCAATGGTTGGAGGCTTTGGTAGTGTGGATGGTAAAACGGTAATGTTTATTGGCCAACAAAAAGGTATCAATACTAAAATGCGCCAGATTCGTAATTTTGGTATGGCCAACCCCGAAGGATATCGTAAGGCATTGAGGTTGATGAAGTTAGCTGAGAAGTTTAATAAGCCAATTGTTACTTTTATTGATACACCTGGGGCTTATCCTGGATTAGAAGCTGAAGAACGTGGACAGGGTGAAGCAATTGCACGTAACCTATTGGAAATGACACAATTGAAAGTGCCAGTGATTTGTATTATTATTGGTGAAGGTGCATCGGGTGGAGCATTGGGGATAGGTATTGGTGATAAAGTATTGATGCTTGAAAATACGTGGTATTCAGTTATTTCGCCTGAATCCTGTTCGTCTATTTTATGGAGAAATTGGAATAATAAAGAAAAAGCTGCCGAAGCATTAAAACTTACTCCCAAAGACATGTTGGAAAATAAGTTGATTGATGGCATTATTCCAGAACCCTTGGGTGGTGCACATGCCAACCACGAAGAAGCATTTAAATTGGTGAAAGATGAAATTGTAAAACAGATAGCCAAATTGGAAAAGCTAAGTCCTAAAAAACGTATAAGCGAACGTATTGATAAATTTTGTGCAATGGGTGTTGTAAATGAAAATGCAACAGCTCAAGCTGAAGGAGAAGTGCTTGAAAATTAATAGGATACATTAGAATAATAAAACACAATAAAAAAGGAGGCTTTTGCCTCCTTTTTTATTAATACGTTGAGTAAATGAAGTGAATTTGTTTTAACCTAAGTTCGATAATAAAACAAAAAAATCTAACAATCAAGTTATTCTATTTTATCTTTTGTATTCGACCCTTTTAGGGTCGTGTATTTATAACGGCATCATAATTTCTATTATTATTTGACTCCTTCGGAGTCGAACTGGAATTTCAGTTGTTTGATTATTAAGCTTTTATGTGAAATTAATAATCGAACTCAGGTTATTGCTTAACCAACGCACCGTTTCATAAAAATAATTTTTGAAACAATAAGAAACTGTTCAAATTTTGTTTGTAAAAAGTTATGAAGCCTCCTCCCTTTATCGACAGGCTCGAAATCACCTAGCGCAAGCGTCTTTTCGAGGGAACCTGTGGTGAGCTTGTCGAACCATCGAGAAATGAACGAAGGATTAACTGTAAATAATTTGAATGAAATTTAAACAGATACTAAAATTTTACCACGAAGGTGTTTCTTTATAAGTAGGTTTGCGTAACATCAGTTACTAATAGCTTTTGCTATGTATTTATAGCGAAGCAAATGAAGCCTTTTACATAGCAAATTGAACACCAAGACAAAGTATATTTTCGAATGCAAAAAAATGGTGATTCACTTTGCCAGAACCTACGCCTAACACATTTGTATAATTAGCAAACACTCCTTTGCCTGTATATTCCAAGTAGAGGTGTTTAAAGGCATCAATTCTTAATCCAGTTTCTATACCTGTAACATAGCCAGCAACGTGAAACGGATTGTTTGAACGTTGTCCAAAAAGTGTAATGTCGGTACGTGGTATAACAATACCTGCTCCGGCTTTAACAATTGCACTGAACCATAGTTTTTTATTTGTAGTTACAAATAAACGTTGCCTTTTCATCATGTTTAACATCAAAAAGTTGGCGCCATCGGTATGTTCAAACTTTAAAAAATTAGGGTCAACTAAGGTGTCTTTATCAATCATACGCCCATGAATATTGCCTTTTACATGGCGTGTTTGATTGTCAATCATTACGTATTTTGCATGGTCGAAATTAATTTCAATACCTAAATCTCGTTTATCATTAAAAAAATATCCGAGGCGATAAACGTATTGAGGAATGGTTAAATCCGTTTTTAGAATTTTCTTAAAATCAGGGCGGTCAACAGCTTCAACATCATATATGGTAAAATCATAATAATCGTTTTTACCAGTTACAGGGTTGTATTCTCCAGTAGTATTTTTTAAATGAATATCGCTTTTTGAGTACCAATCTTTGTTATAGCCCCACGCAAAGTAAAAACTTCCCTTGCCTTTTTTACTAAGGTTGGGGCAATCGCATATTTCATCTTGTGCTACTGCAGAATTGTTTATTGCTGATAATGCGATGATAATAAAAAGGATAAATTTATTCATTGATGTATTGTAAT
>JBASCV010000057.1:0-2022 GCA_049651825.1 Bacteroidia bacterium | reverse complement strand
ACAAAAGCGAAGGTAATTACCTTCGCTTTTGTTTTTATTAAATATTTAAATTGCTCTAAATCAATAGTTTGTAATTTTGGATTTGTAAAAGTGACAATTGAAACACTACCGACTTGATAAAGAAATTATTGCACGATTTAAACAAGTACAGGAATTAAGCAAAGAAGATAAAAAAACGGTACTATCCCTTTTTGATGCGTTTATTGCCAAAGGAAAAATTCAAAATATTCTTAAATAAAAAAACACCGCCTTATTTGCGGTGTTCTTGTTTTTATCAAATAGTTAACTTGCTCTAAATCAATAATTTGTAATTTTGAATTTGTAAAAGTGACAATTGAAACACTACCACCAACACTACCAACAATACTACTAATCTAGTATAATGTTTAATAAAGGTGTCTTAGTCTTATCTGCAAAAATAATGGCTTGTGCCTTTATTAAAAGACTAGAAAACTTTGGTTCTGGTAAAGCGTCTCCTCCTGATCCAATCATAAATTTAGACTTATCTATTTTTAGTTCGCCTATATATTCAAAATTTTGTAACATTTCTAAGGTGTTTTCACGAAACTCATAACAAAAAACACCTAATATGCTTTTTTGAGGATTATATATTTGATGAGTATATATTAAACCACCTTTAAAGCTATCTATATCACTAATATCTTCTTTATTGAAAACCACCAATGCCGCTTCAATAGAATTTCTTTTAATTTCTTTATTTATATTAATAATGATAAAACCATATTGATGCTTTTCGTCACCAACTAAATTATAGGTAAAACAATCGCCTATTTTTATTTTATCTTTTTCCATAATTAAAGGTTGTCCTGTATTTATTATAATTGGGAACAATATTAATAAAAAATGTTTCGTTATCATTTAGAGTTTGATGTGGTTTTTAAGAAATCTTTTATCTTGTCCACACTTTTTGAATCGAGTTTCTGAAACTTTACCCTAGTTCTTCCTCTAAGAGCATCTGGTATAGGTCTTTTATTACCATCTGGTGGTTCACCATGAGTTGTATAATGTACATTAACTAGTTCTTGCTCAATAAACTCTGCAGATAATTGTGATATACCAGAAACGAGGATATCATATGTATAATAAAACTGAGTAGTCACGACACCACTGTTAACCAATATAGCTTCAGTTGCATTTAAAGCATTTCTTTGTAATTCTGGTCTAGGATGCCCAGGTTTTTCCTTATAACCAGGTTGACCTGATATTCCATATTTATATGTTCCTGAACTTACAGGCATACCTGTTGTTAAATCTGTTTCAAGATAGTTTATTCGATAAACAATCCAATCTCCTTGCTCATGTTCAGGAACTTTAACATCAGCACCTGTTGCAATTGGCAGAGCGACAGCACCAGCTACAATTATACCAATTGTAGCGCCAGCTGTGAGACCAATTGCTTCACCAATAGACGGAAACGTTGGAGCGAGGACTAAACCAGCTTTAATTGTTCCCTCTGTTGTCTTTTGATAATTATCCCCCTCACCAATAGAAGTACTAACGTAACAATCGCATTCTGAATTGAGTGTTTGAGTTGTATTACCCATACTCCTTGTATTACCATCTGGACTATATTTAGTTCCTTTTGCAGCTGTCCCTCCCTTTTCCTTCTCTTTTTTCGTTGCCGTTCCCTTATCTAATCCATTTGGGTCGTTATAATAAATAGGATTATCCCCAAATGTCGCATAAGAACTTTCCCACGGTTTTACAATAGGATCATTTTCCCATCTTCTTCCTAACCTTGGGTCATACTCCCAATACTCAGCAGAATAAGCGTTTCCGCTACCATAAATTTCATCATCTTTTTCATTTCCGCTGTTTGCACCGTAGCGGTAGGCATTTTCATTGAATGTTCTGCCGTTCATAATTTTTTGGTAGGCAAAATAATCAGTTGCTGAAACCACCTCTGGCATATAGTATTCAGCATCGGTACTTGCACCACCTAAATCAACCCCTTGTTTCTTATCTGTTACGGTTACCATAACATTCCCTAAATGGTTAGCC
>JBASCV010000056.1:0-5045 GCA_049651825.1 Bacteroidia bacterium | reverse complement strand
GGTAAGGATATCCCAAGCTGTTTTTTTATTAATAGCGCCAATATAAAAGAATATATTGTTAGAAATTAAACGTAAAAAATGTTCTCTTTTTTCGTTGATGTCTTTTATTTTTTCAATCGATTTCAATACACTTACTCCGCTGTGTCGTCCTTTATCAAGTATAATTCCAGCAATTCCCTCTGATTCATGAATCGCAATAGCTTCTTCGCCAGAAATATTTAAACTCCATGCACAAAAAGCTGTCGATTTTTTTTTGGAAATAGCGTCTTTAATTTTTATTGACTGTTCCATTGTATCAAAGCCATTTACTGCCGAGTGGCTCGATATTAAAGGAATTTTATTGTCCGGATTTTTTAGGTTGTGTTTCAATACATAGTCAATGTAATGTTTTCTTGAGTTTACACTCATATGACGTGTATCAATTAAAATTCGCTTCCCATTTTTGTTCGATAATAGTTCATCCAATACAAACGAGCCCAGTTCTGTAAAAGAAATGTCAAGCCCTTTTTTTTGTGAACAAACAAGGTTGGTTGATGCAGGAAGTGTTGTAGCATGGCCACACAATTGATTCCAAAAGTGATGAGCAAAAGTTATAAAAAATGGTGGATGTTCCCATTTTTTTACTGCAGCTATATTGTTTTGTAGTAAATTTCTTAAGTCATCAATATGCATATTTTCGGTGCTGTTTAAGCCGCAGCCAAATGCATGTGCACCCTCTATTGTTACAATTACGTTTACCGTATTTGTGTTGTTTTTTAGAGAGTGTTCAAGTTCTGTGTAATTATTAACTACTTTATAGTTGTAATTTCCACAGGGTGATGCTCCTTGATTTTTTACTAAAAAATGATACTGTTCATTCAGTTCTGTAAAATAATCGTGTCGCTCTTGATATTTGCGAATTTGCTCAACCGAAATACCCGAAGCTGTAATTGCAATAGTATCTAGCGTTTTTTTGCCGGCAATGGCTTGGGCTGTTTTGTTGAATGTAACAAACCCTCGTTCTATAGGATAAAAAGAGTCAAAAACTACCCTTGTTTTCCCATTAATACAATTGTAAAAATTTGATTGAGATACTTTTGATACACCTTGTGATTGTTTCCAAGCCCATTTACCTACAAAAGAGTTTATACTATCGTTTGTGGTTTGTTCCCAAATGTTTTTATTAGTACCGTTAGGAGTTGTATTGATTGCACGCATTGTTGGGTGGCAGTGTATATCAACATAAAATTCTTCCATTTAGCGTATTGATTATATTGTGTGAATAGGCTACTATATCAAACAAAGGTACAAAAACAAGCCGTTTTTTTCAATAAAAGATGTTAAATCTGCTGTTTAAAATGCTAGGAATCATTAAATAAATCTGAATCCTTTAAAAAACATCCAATTCAATTGTTAAATTTGTAAGTATGAATAGCCATGTTTGCAGAAATACAAACAATTGATGAAAACAATCTTTCAAACGGGCATATTCCATATGGCAAAAAACGAACAAATTATTAACAGATGAAACAAAATTATAGTGCTTATATTTTTATTGTTTGCATTTTGCTCTCTTCTTTTTTGTATGGTCAAGATAAGTTAAAAAATGAAAAAGCAATGACACTAGAGGAGTGTATAGAGTATGCTTTGAAAAATAACATACAAATACAGCAATCAATATTAAATACTGAGCTTTCTGAAATAAACCTAACGCAAAGTCAAGCAAATTTATTGCCATCGCTTAATGCAAATGCTTCTCACAGCTACAATTATGGTCGTACAATCGATCGTTTTACAAATCAATTTGCTACCCAGCAAGTTCTGTCGCAAAACTTATCATTGAGTACTGATGTTACGTTATTTAATGGTCTTCAAAACATCAATGCTATTCAACAAAATAAATACAATTATTTAGCAAGTAAGTACGATGTTGAAAAAATGAAAAATGATATTGCATTGAACGTTGCTGCTTCGTATTTGCAAGTGTTGTTTGCTTCTGAATCGGTTATTAACTCATCGAATCAGCTAGCAGTTACGCAAAGCCAAGTTGAGCGAACACAAAAATTGTTGGATGCTGGTGCTGTTTCAAAAGGCGCATTGCTTGATATGCAGTCGCAATTGGCTTTGGAAGAGCTGAATTTAACCAACGCACAAAATCAATTAGATATAGCCTATCTTAATTTGGCTCAACTCTTAAACATTAATGTTGTTGATGGTTTTAGTATAGTAAAACCTGATTTATTGTCGCTTAGCGAAACCTTGTTAACGGAAACACCAAATCAAATTTATAATAGTGCTGTAACTAATTTACCCGAAATTAAAAGTGCCGAATACAAAGTGAAAAGTTCTGAAAAGGCCTTGGATGGTGCATGGGGGGGCGTTAGTCCTCGCTTGTCTTTTAGTGCAGCTTACGGAACGGGTTATTCAGGTCTTAGTCAGCGCATTACAGGCATGCCTTCGTTAATTGGATTTGTTCCTGACGGAAGTTTTACTTCATCTGGTGATACGGTTTATTCGCCATCTTTTTCATCGCCCACTACCGAAAAAATTCCGTTTGTTGATCAGTACAAAGACAACGTGAACAAATCCTTTGGCTTTTTTCTTACCGTTCCTTTGTTTAATCGTTTGCAAACAAAAACGGCTATTGATAGGGCTCGTATTCAAAAGTTGAATGCCGAACTTACTGTAGAATCAACAAAACTGCAAATTCAAAAAAATGTACAACAAGCTTATGCTGATGCAAATGGAGGATTGAAAAAATATATGGCCTCCAAAAAAGCTGTTGATGCAATGAAAGAGTCATTTAAATATGCCGAGCAAAAATTTAATGTTGGGGCTATTAATCCCAATGATTATAACGATACGAAAAATCGTTTAACAAAAGCCGAAAGCGATTTGTTGCAGGCAAAATATGATTATGTTTTTAAAATAAAAGTGCTTGATTTTTATCAAGGAAAACCACTTAAATTATAGGGGATAACACAAAATATAATAGTTGTGAGTGTGAAATAGCCATGCACCAAATAGTGCAAAAAAATCAATGAATATAGCATGGCGTATTCCAGATGACAAAAACAAAAAAATATCTACATATGAAAAAAATAGTATGGATTATAGTTGTTGGTGTGGCGTTTGTTGTTGTGACATTTTCTTTAAAAAAATGTTCGGGAAACAAAGCAATTATAATTGCAACAGAAATTGCTCAAAAACGCAACATTACCGAAACCGTTTCTGCCAATGGTAAAATTCAGCCCGAAGTGGAAGTGAAAATTAGTTCAGATGTTTCGGGCGAGATTGTTGAATTGTTTGTAAAGGAGGGCGACCAAGTTAAAAAAGGGGATGTTTTATGCAAAATAAATCCATTGATATACGAATCTAATTTAACTAGAATAGCCGCCACATTAAATGGAACGAAAGCTAATTTATCTAACTCAAAAGCTCGATTAGATCAAGTTAAAGCCTCATTCGTAAATATCGAGTCCTCTTATTTACGTAACAAAAAACTTTTTGAGCAAGGCGCTATTTCACAAGCAGAGTTTGATGCATCAAAGGCTTCATACGAAGGAGCAATCGCTGATATTAAAGGTGCTGAAGATAATGTAAGCGCAGCTGAATATAATGTAAAAAGTACCGAAGCATCGTTAAAAGAGGCGAGCGATAACTTGGCAAAAACAACTATTTTTTCGCCAGTTAATGGAACTGTTTCCAAGCTTAACAGAGAAAAAGGTGAGCGAGTGGTGGGTACAGCTCAAATGGAAGGTACAGAGATTATGCGTTTAGCAAACTTGAATGAAATGGAGGTAAGTGTTGATGTAAATGAAAATGATATTGTGCGAGTGCATAGCGGTGATACAGCTTCTATAGAAGTAGATGCCTACGTTGATAGACGTTTTATGGGTATTGTTACTGAAATTGCAAACTCTGCAAATACAACAGGGGTAACCGCTGAACAGGTAACAAATTTTACTGTTAAAATTAGAATACTACAAGAGTCTTATCAGGACTTGATGAATGCTAATTCAAATCGTCCGCCTTTTCGCCCGGGTATGAGTGCTACTGTTGATATACAAACTCAAAAAGCAATAGACATAATTGCTGTTCCAATTCAGTCAGTTACTACACGTAGCGATAGTACTGCATTTAAAGAAAAAGAAAAGCTAAAAGGTGATGAACAAGAAGCAGATATTGTTGTAAAACAAGATAACGAAAAAAATAAAAAAGAACAAAAAGAAGGTATTAAAGTTGAAGAGTGTGTGTTTGTGTATGTTGATGGAAAAGTTAAAAAAGTGAATGTGAAAACAGGAATTCAAGATAACGATTATATAGAAATTAAGGATGGAATAACACCGGGGCAAGAGGTTGTTGCTGGCCCATACAGTGCTATTGCAAAACAACTTCAGGATAAGATGGATGTTAAAAAAGTAGAAAAAGACGAATTGTTTAAAGCAACAAAAAACTAATTTCTTGTAATGGCACTTATTCTTAATATAGATACATCAACTACCATGTGTAGTGTAGCACTGGCTAAAGATGGTGTTTTGCTTGCTGTTCAGGAGCAAGATGGTGATTATACGCATGCCGAAAATCTTACTGTTTTTATTCAGTCTGTTTTAGAAAGCGCAAAGCTTTCGTTGTCTGCTATTGATGCAGTTGCTGTTAGTAAAGGGCCTGGGTCTTATACTGGTTTGCGTATTGGCGTAAGTACTGCTAAAGGCCTTTGTTATTCATTAAACAAACCACTTATAGCTGTTGATACGTTGCAAGCTCTTGCTTACAGTGTTAGTAAACAGAAAGTAGAAAACAGTCTTTATTGCCCAATGTTAGATGCTCGTAGAATGGAAGTATATACGGCTATTTTTGATGCGTCAAACAATGTGGTGCAAGCTACTTCGGCTGAAATAATTGATGAACATTCGTTTGTAAGTTTACTGCAAGAAAATGTTGTGTGTTTTTTCGGAAATGGTGCCGAAAAATGCAAGAGCATTTTATCTAAAAATAAAAATGCTTTTTTTGTTGATGCCGTTGTTACTTCGGCAAAAAACATGGTTACCCTTGCCGAAAAAGCC
>JBASCV010000055.1:0-3550 GCA_049651825.1 Bacteroidia bacterium | reverse complement strand
GGAGTATGCGGAAAAATTGTGGGCGGAAGTTTGACGGAAAAATCAGATAAAAAATAATTGGGGGAATCATGAAAAAATTCATACAAAATTTAGTGGCGTTATTTTCTCTTGTCATAATCAGTTTTGGATTTGCTTTTTCTGCGCATGCCGCTGCCGAAGTTTATACTTTTGATCCTAATCATACGACGGTTTTATGGCATGCCAATCATTTTGGATTTTCCAATCCCTCGGGTAAGTGGCAAGTAGAAGGAAGTTTAGTATTCGATAGAGACAATCCAAAAGACAGTAAAGTAAATGTGATGGTTCAAATTGCTGAAATATCCACAGGGATTAAAGAGTTAGATAAACATTTAAAAGAGAAGCTTTTTTTCGATGTTGAGCAATTTCCAACAGCGATTTTTATCAGTGATAAAGTGACAATGACAAGTCATGATACGGCAAAAGTCGAAGGCATCTTAACTTTCCACGGTGTTTCAAAACCTATTATCTTAAATGTGAAATTGAACAAAGAAGGTATCAATCCTATTAATAATAAACAGACGATAGGATTTACAGCAAGCACCCAATTTAATCGTTCTGCGTTTGAGATGAATTCGTTATTACCAGGTATTTCTGATGAAGTAAAAATAGATATCGAAGCAGAAGCGACATTAGATAAAAACGTTTAAAATGGTTGAAGGTTTATGCGTTGCATTTTTAATATATGCAACGCATATAATAGGTTATCCTAACAAACGTTTTGTTCGATAATCTAAATGCTCTAGTAATTTATTTCTTATGACTAAGTTGATTTTTTCATTATGCCAAAGTTCTAAAAGTTTAGTTCGTTGGACTTCGATAATTTGCGATACGAGAAAAACTTCGTTCACTTCTTCTGTTTTTTCGTCGTACTCTGAAACGCCATTATGATTTGCAATGCTTTCTTCCAATTGTATTTTGAGCATTTTGTATTTTTCAGTACGTAAATGGATTTCATCGTATCCCCCCAAAAATCCCACCTGTTAAAGATCATAATTTGAGATAACTTGGTGATCGCAAAAAACAGGGGGAAACAGAAATGGAAGAAACCAAGATTATTTCAGAGCAGTCCAATCAAAGAAAAAAATTTAGCGAAACAGAGAAAGCTGAGTATTGTGAAGCATGGAAACAGTCAGAAAAGCCAATGAGTAAATTTTGTCGAGAAAAAGGATTATCGTTTCAAACATTTTATGGGTGGCTGAATCGAAAGAGAAATAGAGAAAAGCTATCGAAAGGATTATTCATACCGGTAGATACATCCATTGACAAAAGCACCAGAGGAGAAAATTTAAAGATTAAATTTCCGAACGGGTGTGAGGTTTATTTTAGTGACATCAAAGAGGAATCAAAGGTACTAAAGTTACTAGAAGGATTGCGTGATGCTATCGCTAATGCTTAAACGAGGGAGTATTTTTGTTTGTGGGGCACCCGTAGATTTTAGGAGAGCCGTAGATGGATTGTGTGCTCTGATAATTGAGCATTTCGAATCTCAACCTCAGCAAGGTATCTATGTATTTTACAATAAAAATAAGAACCGATTGAAGATACTGTTATGGCATCACAATGGTTTTATGTTGATATACAAACGGATGGAGAAAGGACGTTTTCCTTTTATATTTTCATCTCAAGGAAACCGAATATTATTAGAAGAGAATCAATTGCAAGGGTTGTTATTAGGATTAGATTGGCAACGAATAAGTGATTGGAAAGATATTAATTTCGAGTCTTATTTCTAGTATAAATTTCAAAAAAACATTATCTTTTTTTCGGTAAAAAAGATATAATTCCGTCATGGAAAATAAAGAAAAAACACCCGTAAATACTGCTCAAAATAGTGATTTGAGTCATGTTCAAATCGAGCAATTAATACAAAACAACTTAGAGTTAAGCGAAACAAATTCCAAACTAACAGATTCAGTTTTTCAACTAGAACTTTCGTTAGAAACAGCACTCCATAAAATTCAGTGGTACGAAGAGCAAATAAAATTAGGTAAACAGAAGCAATTTGGCAAAAGTAGCGAGTCGTTATCCAAGATCCAAGAAGAAATCATATTCAATGCAGATGAAGATACAACATCTGTCGCAAGTGCCCAAGAAACTGAAAGTACCGATTCATCGGAAACGATTACTTATACCAGACGTAAATCTGTCGGTAGGAAGATAGATATTTCTCAACTACTGCACTTTCAAGAGCTTCATGATTTATCGGAAGAAGAGAAAGTATGCAAGTGTTGTGGTGGGACACTTCATAAAATTCGAGAAGAAATATCAAAGCAGGTAGAAGAAATTCCGCATCAAATGTATGTGATAGAACATATCCATCCTCAATATGGTTGCCGTCATTGTGAGACAGTGCAATCAGCAGAAAAAGAACCTTCAGTAATACCCAAGAGTATGGCAGGAGCGAGTTTAATTGCATCAGTGATATTGAGTAAGTACGAGCACCACTTGCCGTTGTACCGACAATCAAAGATATGGAAAGGATTGGGGGTAGATATTCCAGATAACACATTAGGTAATTGGGTCATGCAGGCAGGAGAAGGATTAAAACCCATAGAGACGGCACTGAGAAAAGTTATTCAATCAATGAATTATTTACAGGTCGATGAAACACCAGTGAAAGTGTTGAAGCCTGAGAAGAAAGGTTATTTATGGGCTTATTTAAGTCCGATAGAAAATCAAAAGCTGATATGGTTTCGCTTTGATTTAACTCGAAGCGGCAAAGTTGTTGAAGAAGATTTACGTGATTTCAAAGGATTGCTTCAAACTGACGGATATTCTGGATATCAAAAGACACGAGAAAGAACCGATATTATTTCTTCGGGTTGTATAGGTCATTCAAGAAGGAAATTTATTGAAGTGGTTCAGATATCTTCTAAGAAGGTGACAGGTAAAGCCAATGAAGCATTAAAATATTTTACAGATCTTTATGAGATTGAAAATGAAGCGAGAAACCAAAAGCTAAATTACGAGACAAGGAAATTATTACGACAAAATAAAGCTTTACCTATTGTCGAAAAATTCCATGAATGGTTATTAAAATCTAAGAATCAAGTGCCGCCTGAAAGCATGATAGGTAAAGCCATAGACTACACATTAAAACAATGGCCTCACTTAATCCGTTACTTGGATTATGGGGAATTAGAGATTGACAACAACTGGGTAGAAAATCAAATTCGTCCCTTTGCTTTGGGTAGGCGCAATTGGTTGTTCGTCGGTAACCCTGCGAGTGCACAAGTGGGCGCTTTATTTTATAGTTTAATTCAGAGTGCTAAGATGAATAACTTAAACCCACGAATTTATTTACATTATCTTCTTACGCAAGTTCACGCGCTTAGAAAAAATGAAGTTAATCCACAGGACTTATTACCCCATCGTATTGATTTAGAGAAACTGAAACAGTTTGCTGAAATGCAATTCAAAAAAACTCAGGCGTTCTTTGCTACCACTAAACACTAGCTAACTCAAGATGCCCAAGATGTGGGATTATTGACTCTTCAGCGCATCAGCGACCACATAAAGAGTCATGATT
>JBASCV010000054.1:0-2011 GCA_049651825.1 Bacteroidia bacterium | reverse complement strand
GAGTAACGACTAGCAATGTGAAAAACATTGTCGCCGAAAGCTTAAGGGTTTCTGATAACGGATTAACCAATCAGAGTGAAACGAAATCTAAGAATTAAACCATTGTTATAATTCGATGATTAATACATTAATTTGTATTTTTTTTTAAAGTGAAAGATAAAAATAGTTTTTATTAATTCTTGATAGTGTAGTTAAAATTATTTTTATTTCTGGAAAAACTTTTTATTTTATATAGTATTCACATTGTATAAAAAATCGTACCTAAACTGACTCCGGTGAGCAAGTAGAGTATACTAAGGCGATTGGAAGAACAATATTGAAGGAACTCGGCAAAATGACCTCGTAACTTCGGGAGAAGAGGTTCTCAATTATACATATGTAGTTGAGAGTAAGAGAGCAGAGAGGGGCGACTGTTTAACAAAAACACAGGACTCTGCAAAATCGAAAAGATGATGTATTGGGTCTGACTCCTGCCCGGTGCTGTAGTGATAAAAAGAAAAATTTAATCGGTTTTTTTTATAATACGCAGTAAACGGCGGCCCTAACTCTAAGGGTCCAAAGGTAGCGAAATTCCTTGTCTGTTAATTGCAGACGTGCATGAATGGAGTAACGATCTCTCTACTGTCTCCAATATTGTCTCAGTGAAATTGAATTTTCTGTGAAAATGCAGAGTGCTAATAGCTAGACGGAAAGACCCCGTGCACCTTTACTATAGTCATATAAGGTCAGTATTTATTAACTTATGTAGGATAGATATGAAAATATAAATTTGTTTATATTTAATCTTGAAATAATATTTTTGTTAAAAGTATTGTACTATTTTTATGTAAAAATGTTGTATGATTGGTAGTTTGACTGGGGCGGTGGCTTCCTAAAAAGTAACGGGAGTATACAAAGGTAAACTTAAATTATTCAGAACATAGTTTGAAAGTGTAATAGCATAAGTTTGCTTGACTGAAAGATTAACAAATCGATCAGAAACGAAAGTTGGTTATAGTGACCCGGTAACACAAAGTGGAATGGTTATCGATTAACGGATAAAAGGTACGCTGGGGATAACAGGCTGATAACTCCCAAGAGTCCGTATCTACGGAGTTGTTTGGCACCTCGATGTCGGCTCATCACATCCTAGAGCTGAAAGCGGTTCTAAGGGTTTAGCTGTTCGCTAATGAAAGTGGTACGTGAGCTGGGTTCAGAACGTTGTGAAACAGTTCGGTCCCTATCTACTATTAGTATAAGAAAATTACTATTAACTTTTATTTAGTACGAAAGGACTGATAAAAGCGCATCTATTGTGTATCAATTGTTTATCAAAAGCATAGTTGAGTAGCTACATGCGTTAAAATAACCACTGAAATAATATAAGTGGGAAGTTTAGGTAGTTTAAATTTTCTGTGAGACGCGTAGAAGATGACTACGTAATAGGCTGAGTGTGTAATTACAGCGATGTATTAAGCTTATCAGTACTAAAAGTCAATAATATTTTGCTAAATTTTTATGGTGAGGTAGCTAAGTGGTCTAAAGCGCTCGTTTGGAACACGAGTATTCTTTTGAATCGTAGGTTCAAATCCTATCCTCATCTGTTACTTGTGTTTTAGCGGAGTAGATCAATCGTAAGATCATTAGGCTCATGACCTAAAGATGATGGTTCAATTCCTTCCTCCGTTAATAACAATAAATATTTTTTTTTGCCCCTTCGTCTAGTGGTTAGGACGACGCTTTTTCATGGCGTATACATAGGTTCAAATCCTATAGGGGTCATATTGTTAGGTTTTTTTTATTGAATCAGTTATTTTTTAATTGAATCATTTATTAATGGGTTTTATTCTGGCTCAGAGTGAATGCTACAGAACACACTTAACACATGCAAGTTTACAATAACATTTTTTAAATAATTATTGTAGCGAACGGGTGAGTAATACGTATTGATCTAATTTAAAAAATTCAGGATAAGTTGATTTGTATAAAATTATAAATACTGAATTAAAAAGATTATATTACATCTTTGTAC
>JBASCV010000053.1:0-11773 GCA_049651825.1 Bacteroidia bacterium | reverse complement strand
ACAGGTAACATTGTTTACTTGAGACGCAATTGATATTGGCGTTGGTTGCGAAAGTGTTGTGCTAGCGATAAATTTACATCCAATAGCATCCGTAACGGTAACAGAATAAGTATTTAAACTTAAGCCTGTTGCTACTGATGCTGTTTGAGCAGGGGTGGTTGCCCATGAATAAGTATAAGGCGATGCTCCTCCTGCAACAGTAACAGAAGCAGCACCATCGTTACCTCCGTTACAACTAATTGGAGTTGGCGTAACGGTAACAGAGCCTGCAAAGTCGCTGTATGTAATGTTAACGATATCAGATGTGGGAGAGCACGTACCAGTACCTGTTGTAGTTAGTGTAAGATTTACAAAACCCGCAGCAATTTCATTGGCTGTAGGAGTATAAGTTGCCGTAAGTGAAGTGTTATTTGGACTAAATGTTCCGTTACCACCACTCCAAATACCTCCTGAAGCTCCTTCAACAGTAGCATTTAAAGTAGTTACAGGGTTTTGTTTACAAACGGTTTGGTCGATGCCTGCATTAGCGGAAACAGGATTATTAAATTTTTTTACTTGTACAGATTTTGATGCCGAACATCCTGTAACATCTGTCATTACAGCAGTGTAAACACCTGCAGGAACAGTTATTGTTGGTGACGCATTTATGTTATTCCAGAGGTATGAATACGGGGGGCTACCACCAGTTCCTGAAGCTGTAATAGAAGTTGAACCTGGATTTTGAGTACTGCAAATAGTTGGGTTTTGAGGGTTAATATTAACTTGTAGTGGTGGGGTAAAATCAACTCTTACGGTATCACAAAACTGTCCGCAAAACGTGTTGCCACAAACTTTATATTCTGCAAAACCGGCTGAAGTAGGACTTACCGTTGGTGTTAAACAATTTAAACACGATAAATAGCTGTTATGTTGAGGGTTGTTGCTTAATGAAGTCCATGTTACAGATGTTTGATCAAAACCAACAGCGTTAATTACTCTAGAGCAACCTTGGCTTACAGCAATATCTGGTCCAGCACTGGGCTTTTCCAAAGACGTTATTTTGAATAAAGAAGTAATTGCGGTTGGGCTACAAAATGTAACTATGTGTGGGCCAGCACCTTGTAAGCATACGGACCCTCCTACAGGAGTTGCTGTTGTGCTACAACCCACTCTAAAAACTCCTCCAGAAATACTTGGGGTCATTTCAAAACGTATGCCTCCAGCATTTGGATTCAAAGTAACACTAAATCGTATGCATCTTTCGCCCGCAACAGATACGTTAGGGCAACATGTTGTTGAACTACTTAGTGGACCAACAGTAGCAGCCGATTGGCTAAATACGCCAGCTATATTAGAACTTAGGTTTACAGCAATAGGCTCAGGGCATTGGCTGAATGCCAAAAATGGTAACAAAAAAACTAGTATGACCACTAACCTAAACCGCATGTATATACATATTTATATTTGTTATACGTAAAATATGTTGATAAAGTTACTTTAAATTGAATACGTAAACCATTAAAAATCTGTTTTTTATAAACTTATTTAGAATTACTCTAAATAGTAATGTTTGTCCAGTTTAATCAAGTGTTTATTGCTGTATTTTAGTTCTTTATCGAAGATGTAGCTTGGGTTAAAAAAGTTGCTTTTCGTAAGAGTAAAACTAAATTTAAACATGTTTTTATGTGAAAAGCTTATTTGCAGGTATAAACTGCTATGGCTATATTTGTGAAAATACAAAATACTATTTATGAGCATGTTAACGGTAGAACCATACAAGGCAAAAAATAAGATTAGAATAGTTACAGCAGCTTCGTTATTCGATGGCCATGATGCCGCAATAAACATTATGCGCAGAATAATTCAGGCAAGTGGGGCAGAGGTAATACATTTGGGGCACGATAGAAGTGTACAAGAAATTGTGGATTGTGCTATTCAGGAAGATGCCAATGCAATAGCTTTAACATCCTACCAAGGTGGGCACAATGAGTTTTTTAAGTATATGTACGACTTGCTGAAAGAAGCAGGTTGTGGACATATTAAAATATTTGGTGGTGGTGGCGGAACAATTCTTCCTACAGAAATAGAAGAATTACACAAATACGGCATCACCCGCATTTATTCGCCTGACGATGGTAGAGCAATGGGCTTGCAGGGAATGATTAATGATATGTTGGAAAAGTGTGATTTTGCAACAGGCGCTAATTTGAATGGTGAGGTTAAGCATATTAAGGAGAAGGATGTGAAATCTATAGCTCGTTTAATTTCTGCAGCTGAAAACTTCCCGCAAGAATTTACAAAATTTAGTACCGAAATTGAAAATGGCGTAAAAACCAAAGTGGTTCCTGTACTTGGTGTCACAGGAACGGGAGGTTCGGGTAAATCGAGTTTGGTGGATGAATTGGTGCGTAGGTTTTTAATTGATTTTAAAGATAAAACCATTGCCATTATTTCTGTTGACCCATCAAAACGTAAAACGGGTGGGGCTTTGCTAGGTGATAGAATACGTATGAATGCCATAAAAAACAAACGTGTGTATATGCGTTCGTTGGCTACTCGCCAAAGCAACTTGGCATTATCTAAATATGTAAAAGAGGCTGTTGAAATTGTAAAAGCGGCTAATTACGATATTGTTATTTTAGAAACTTCAGGTATTGGTCAAAGTGATACGGAGATTACTGAGCATAGCGATATGAGTTTGTATGTAATGACTCCAGAATATGGTGCAGCTACACAGCTCGAAAAGATTGATATGCTTGATTTTGCAGAAGTTATTGCCTTGAATAAATTTGACAAACGAGGTGCTTTGGATGCCTTGCGAGATGTTAAAAAACAATATAAACGTAATCATCAACTGTGGGATGTAAGTGATGATGATGTGCCAGTGTATGGTACAATTGCATCGCAGTTCAACGACCCTGGTATGAATAAATTGTACAAGGCAATTATCAATAAGTTGGCAGAAAAAACAGGTGCTGATTTAAAATCGAATTTTGAAGTAACGGACGAAATGAGTGAGAAAATATATATTATTCCTCCTCATAGAACACGTTATTTAGCCGAAATTGCTGAAAATAATCGCACTTATGATAAGTGGGTGGATGCACAAAAAGAAGTTGCTCAAAAATTATTTGGTATTCGCAAAGCAATTGATACTGCTTCGCAATGTGGTGATAAAGCCTTGGTTGATTCGTTAGAAAAATTATATAAAGATGTAGAATTGAGCTTTGATGGGCATAACAAAAAAATAATTGAAGGTTGGCAAGAAAAAGTTCAGAACTATAAAAATGAATATTTTATTTTCAAGGTACGCGATAAAGAATTGAAAATAAAAACACATTACGAATCGTTATCTCACACGCAAGTACCTAAAATTTCAACTCCTCGATACGAAGCTTGGGGCGATATTTTGAAATGGAATTTACAAGAAAATGTACCTGGCGAGTTTCCTTATACTTCGGGCGTATTTCCGTTTAAACGTGAGGGAGAAGACCCTACACGAATGTTTGCTGGGGAAGGTGGTCCGGAGCGTACCAACAGACGTTTTCATTATGTAAGTTTAGGAATGGATGCACACCGTTTGAGTACTGCATTTGATAGCGTAACTTTGTATGGGCAAAACCCAGCAATACGTCCGGATATATATGGGAAAATAGGTAATTCGGGTGTTTCTATTTGTTGCTTAGACGATGCTAAAAAATTATACAGCGGTTTCGACTTATGTAATCCTAAAACATCAGTAAGTATGACCATAAATGGGCCAGCAGCAATTATTGCAGGCTTTTTTATGAATGCCGCTATTGACCAACAATGCGAGTTGTACATTAAAAAGAATGGACTAGAAGCTGAGGTGAATAAAAAGATTGAAGAAATTTATAAAAATAAAAATGTAAAACGTCCTGCATATCAAGGAAACTTGCCTGAGGGAAACAATGGCTTAGGCTTGTTTTTATTAGGAGTTACAGGCGACCAAGTATTGCCAAAGGATGTTTATGAAAAGATAAAAGCCGAAACGCTTAGTGTGGTGAGAGGTACAGTGCAAGCCGATATTTTAAAGGAAGATCAAGCACAAAATACTTGTATTTTTTCAACTGAATTTGCATTGCGTTTGATGGGTGATATGCAAGAATATTTTATAAAAAATAATATTCGTAATTTTTATTCGGTTTCTATTTCAGGTTATCATATTGCCGAAGCGGGCGCTAATCCTATAACGCAGCTTGCGTTGACATTGTCGAATGGTTTTACATTTGTGGAGTATTACATTAGTAGAGGAATGGATGTAAATAAATTTGCACCAAATTTATCATTCTTCTTCAGCAATGGTATCGACCCTGAATATTCTGTAATAGGACGTGTAGCACGCAGAATATGGGCGAAAGCGATGAAGCTGAAATACAATTCGAATGAGCGTTCGCAAATGTTGAAATACCATATTCAAACCAGTGGGCGTTCATTACATGCGCAAGAGATTGATTTTAATGATATTCGAACCACGTTGCAAGCTTTGTATGCTATTTACGACAATTGCAACTCATTACATACCAATGCGTATGATGAAGCTATTACAACACCTACCGAAGAATCGGTACGTAGAGCAATGGCTATACAGTTGATTATAAACAGAGAGTTGGGCTTGGCAAAAAATGAAAATCCGTTGCAAGGTTCATTTATTATTGAAGAATTGACCGACCTTGTGGAAGAGGCTGTATTAGCCGAGTTTGAACGTATTAGCGAGCGTGGTGGTGTGTTGGGTGCAATGGAAACGATGTATCAACGTGGTAAAATACAAGAAGAAAGTTTGTATTACGAAACACTAAAACATACGGGCGAATACCCTATTATTGGTGTAAATACATTCCTTTCATCAAAAGGTTCGCCAACCATTATTCCTAAAGAAGTAATACGTGCTACTGATGAAGAAAAAAATTATCAGATAACTATGTTGGAGCTGCTTGAAAAAGGTAATTCTGCAAAATCAACAGAATTGTTACATGAATTACAAGCTACTGCTGTGAAAAATCAGAACATGTTTGAAAGCCTTATGGAAACAACAAAATACTGTTCGTTAGGACAAGTTACCAATGCGCTTTTTGAAGTGGGTGGGCAGTATAGACGTAATATGTAAGCTACGAATTACGAATTTTTGCGAATTACGAATGGTGGGGGATAAACGAATTTATAGGTTACGGATAACGAATTGTTACGAATTTACGAAACTGTTGTTGCTGGAATTACATTAAAAACTAATAACTCAAAATTAAGAACTAAATAACATGATCTCAAACCACGAAATTGATTACAAAATAATGGGCGAGGAGCTGCAATGTGTAGAAATTGAGCTCGACCCAAACGAAACGGTTGTTGCCGAAGCGGGTAACTTTATGATGATGGATGATGGAATACGGATGGATACAATTTTTGGCGATGGCTCAAAACAGCAAAATAGCTTTATGGATAAATTGTTTTCGGCTGGAAAGCGCCTGTTGGTGGGCGAAAGTTTGTTTATGACAGCTTTTACAAATATTGGCAATTTCAAAAAGCGAATTACGTTTGCATCGCCTTATCCTGGGAAGATTATACCAATGGATTTGAGCAAGCGCAATGGTAAGATTATTTGTCAGAAAGATGCATTTTTGTGTGCCGCTAAAGGGGTTTCTATTGGTATTGAATTTCAAAAGAAATTAGGTACAGGTTTGTTTGGTGGCGAAGGTTTTATTATGGAAAAATTGGAAGGCGATGGAATGGCTTTTGTGCATTCGGGTGGAATGATAATTGAAAAACAATTGATGCCGGGAGAATTGATAAAAGTGGATACTGGGTGTATCGTAGCCTTTACGCATGATGTTGATTATGATATTCAGTTTGTTGGCGGAATAAAAAATACCATTTTTGGTGGTGAGGGTTTATTTTTTGCAACACTAAAAGGTCCAGGAACAGTATGGATACAATCATTGCCTGTTAGCAGATTGGCGGGTCGTATGATGGCGTATGCAAACAACGGAAAAGAAGAAGGTAGTGTGTTGGGTGGTTTGGGTAGGTTGTTGGATGGGGATAATAGTTAAGTTTTTAATTTTTAGTTATTAGTTTTTGGTTGGTTGTTAGTAGTTAGTGTTGGGAGTTTGAAGTAAATTAAAAATAATATCAAAATCATTGAGCCTCGCATTGTGCGGGGCTTTACTATGAAAGAACAAGTTCCATATATCAACATTCATACACATCATATTTTTGATAAGGAAGGTGTTTTTGTGCTTAATTTATCGCCAGAACAATTTGTTGATGGAACGCTTTGTTCGGTGGGTGTTCATCCTTGGCATATAAATTTAATATCAGTAGAAAACGATTTGAAAAAATTACAATCGATTGCAACAAAAAAAAGTGTGTTAGCGATTGGCGAATGTGGTTTGGATGGTTTGATAGATATGTCGCTTGTGCAACAGGAGCTTGTGTTTAAGGCGCAGTTGATGATTGCTGAACACATTCAGAAGCCTGTTATTATACATTGTGTAAAGGCATTTGATAGTTTAATTCGAATAAAAAAAGAGTTGAAATTAACTGTACCACTTGTTGTTCATGGATACAATAATAACCAGCAAATATTATTGGAATTATTGAAAAATGGTTTTTATATTTCGTTTGGAAAAGCATTGTTAATAGAGGGTTCTAACGCATCAAAATTATTTTCTACAATAGCAATTGATAAATTATTTTTAGAAACAGATGATTCAGATGTTTCAATTAAAGCTATTTTTGATAAGGCTGCAGAATTGAAGGGAATGAAAGTGAATAAATTAAAAGAAAAAATATTTTTGAATTTTAAACAGGTATTTAAAGCATGAGTGATTTAAAATGGTTATCGCGTACAGAGTTGTTGATAGGCAAAGAAAAGCTAATGAAGCTTCAAAATGCCCATGTACTGGTGGTTGGAATGGGTGGTGTTGGTTCATTTGCTGCCGAATTTATTTGTAGGGGCGGAGTAGGGCAGATGACCATTGTAGATGGTGACGTTGTTGACCCAAGCAACAGAAACAGGCAGTTGCCAGCGTTAGCAACTACTCATGGATTATCAAAAGCCGATGTAATGGCCGAGCGTTTATTGGCTATTAACCCTGAATTGAAACTAACTGTTTTGAAGGAGTTTTTGACTCCCGAAAAGGCTGAAAGTATATTATCGCAACCGTTTGATTATGTTGTAGATGCTATAGATAGTATTACACCCAAAGTTACGTTTATTAAAACTGCCTACGAGAAAAAAATTAGGATTGTAAGTTCAATGGGAGCTGGTGCAAAACTAGACCCAACACGCCTGAAAGTGGTTGATATTTCTGAAACCTACAATTGCCCGTTTGCTCAGTATGTACGAAAACGGTTGAAAGATTTTGGTATCAGAAGTGGAGTAAAAACAGTGTTTTCGCCCGAAAAACCAATTAAAGAATCGTTGATGTACACGGATGGAAGCAACTTTAAAAAATCAGCGTATGGAACAATCTCTTATTTGCCAGCTACATTTGGCAGTGTTTGTGCATCGGTTGTTATAAGAGATTTGATTGAAAAATAATGAAAAAAATACTAGAAACAGAACGTCTTTATTTACGAGAGTTTACATTAGATGATGCTCAATTATTAATTGATTTAAATAGTAATTCAAATGTTACTCGCTATGTAGGAGATGGACCTGTAAAGGATTTGGCGGAGGCTAAAAGAATATTGACGGATATTATTTTTCCTCAATATGAGAACAATATGGGGCGTTGGGCTGTGCATCTAAAAGAAAATGATGAATTTATTGGTTGGTGTGGATTGAAATATATAGCAGAAGTTAATGAAACTGATTTAGGATATCGTTTCTTCGAAAATCATTGGGGAAAGGGATATGCTTCGGAGTCAGCTAAAGCTGTTTTAAATTATGGTGTTACTATGTTGAAATTAAAAAAAATTATTGCCACGGCAGCTAAGGCAAATACCGCATCATTGAATGTAATTAAAAAATTAGGGATGGTTTACCTTCAAGATGATATGTGTGAGCATGACCCTGCCGAGAAGTACGTTTTCAATTCATAATACCTAAAACAATTCTAGCTGTTGCGTTTCGCCAGGTCGGCTAAAAGCTGTTAAATCGTATACTCCCCAGTTGCGACCTGCTAGGTGCTTTTTTACTGCCATATTGAATAGTTGATTTATTGAACGTGCTATTTCTCCTTCACCACCCATGCGTTTACCATAACGGCTATCATTTACACTGCCACCATGCACTTCGGCTACTTGATGCAACACTTTTTCGGCACGGTCGGGAAATGTTTTTTTTATCCAATCAGTAAAAATTTCTTTTATCGAACCATTTAATCTAACTATTGTGTACCCCGCTGCAACTGCGCCATGATTAGCGGCTGCTTCAATAAGTTGTGGAATTTCGTTGCTGTTTAATCCAGGAATTATAGGTGCGGTCATTATTCCTGTTGGTATTCCGGCAGCATTTAGTTTTTCAATTACTTTTAATCTGTTTTTTGCAGTAACGGTGCGGGGCTCCATTTTTAACCGTAAATCTTCATTAAGACTAGTAATTGATACCATTACATGAACTAGTTTGAGTTTGGCTAATTCTTGCAAAATATCAATATCTCTTAATATGATGTTGTTTTTTGTAATCATACCCACAGGATGTTTGAATTTAAGAAGTACTTCAAGCATTTGACGGGTTATTTTTAATTTACGTTCAATGGGTTGATAACAGTCTGTATTCCCTGAAAACATGATAGGAGCTACTTCCCAGTTTTTACTCATCAACTGTTTTTCTAATAATTGAGCAGCATTTGTTTTAGCAATTATTTTGCGTTCAAAATCTAGTCCGGCACTGTACCCCCAATATTCATGAGTATTTCGGGCATAGCAGTAAATACAGCCGTGCTCACAACCCTGATAAGGATTCATGGAATATTTTGAAAACACATCGGGACTTTTTACTGTATTCACAATCTTTTTGGGTGTTTCAAAAAGTATTTGTGTTTTACTATCGCTCAATAAAGGTTCATCAATCATCTCAATGTGTTCCTCTTTGTACGTATTTTTCAGAAACTTATTTTGCGTGTTTATTTGAGCGCCTCGGCCTCTAAAATTTTCATTTGTATTTTTATCATTGTCTATCATAATATCAAATATAAAACCTGAAAAATTAAAACGATAAAATCTGTGCGAGATACTACATATTGTAGCATTTTAGCGAATATTCATTTTTATTTATATGAACCTTGCATAAAAATTTAATTTATGCCAAAATCTGTTTATATTTATAATCACCTTTTAGAGCTCCGTTAGGAGCGAAATATTGGTAGAAAAGGAAAACAAATCAAAATATAAACCCCTACGGGCAATGTCATTAAGTTAAGGAAATACAGAAAACAAGTCCTCGCACAGTCTTCGACAAGCTCAGACTGACTGCGCGCGGTCATATTGAGCCTGTCGAAATATGTGCGTTAGCATCTGTAACTTAATGACATTGCCCGTAGGGGTGATATAAAATTGTATAGTTAAAATTTAAATAAGCTCTTAAAATAAAGAATAATTAGTGAATAAAATGAGATGTACAATTTAACAATGAGTGATGCTGTAAAACATAAAATTGAAGAACTTTCAAAACTTATAGAAGAGCATAATTACAAGTATTATGTTGAGGCGCAGCCGACTATAAGCGATTTCGAATTTGATAAGTTATTAGAAGAGCTCATTAAATTAGAAAAAGAATATCCTCACTATTTATTACCTGATTCACCTTCGCAACGTGTTGGTGGTCAGATTACAAAAGAATTTAAAACGGTTAAACATAAATACCCAATGTTGTCGTTGGGAAACACCTATTCAGAGGCTGATTTAACTGATTTTGACGAACGCATAAAAAAAGCATTAAATGCCGAATACGAGTATGTATGCGAATTGAAATACGATGGCGTAGCCATTGGATTGACCTATAAAAATGGAGTGTTGGTGCAGGCTGTAACGCGAGGTGATGGCGAAAAAGGAGACGATGTTACTGTAAATGTGAAAACAATAAAAACTATTCCACTAAAATTGCGTGGAACCGATTATCCTGATGAATTTGAAATACGAGGTGAAATATTTATGTCGCGCAAAGTGTTTGATGAAATTAACCGAGAACGCGAAGAAATAGCAGAGCCACTTTTGGCAAACCCACGCAATGCAGCCGCAGGTACATTAAAAATGCAGGATTCAGCAGTAGTAGCAAAACGTAATTTAGATTGTTTTTCGTATGCCTTGTATGCCGATAGTTTACCTTTTGACAATCATTATGATAGTGTAAAGGCTGCTCAAAAATGGGGCTTTAAAACATCCGATTTGATGGAAAAAGCATCAATAATTCAGGATGTATTTAATTTTATCAATAAGTGGGATAACGAACGCAGTAAATTGGAGTTTGATATTGACGGAGTGGTAATAAAAGTGAATTCTTATGAACAGCAGCGTGTACTTGGATTTACAGCAAAATCGCCACGTTGGGCAATATCGTATAAATTTAAGGCGCAACAAGTAAGTACAATTTTAGAGTCAATTTCTTATCAAGTGGGGCGAACTGGCGCAATAACGCCTGTAGCCAATTTAAAGCCGGTATTACTTGCTGGTACTACCGTAAAACGAGCATCGTTACACAATGCCGATATTATTGAAAAATTGGATGTGCGCATTGGAGATACCGTATTTGTTGAAAAAGGAGGGGAGATAATTCCTAAAATTGTAGGAGTGGATGCTACCAAACGCAATGCCGATTCTAAACCTGTTGAGTATATTCATAACTGTCCGGAATGCAACACTGCATTGGTTCGTATTGAAGGCGAAGCCAATCACTTTTGCCCAAACGATGCTTCTTGTCCGCCACAAGTAAAAGGAAAAATGGAGCACTTTGTTGGCCGAAGAGCAATGAATATTGATAGTTTGGGGGCTGAAACAATCGCTCAACTTTATGATGCAGGTTTGATAAAAAACAGTGCCGACATCTATACATTAAAAAAAGACGACCTACTGAAATTAGAGCGTATGGCCGAAAAAAGCGCTACCAACTTGCTTTTAGGGGTAGAAGCATCTAAACAAATTCCGTTTGAACGCGTATTGTATGGTATAGGAATACGCCATATTGGCGAAACTACAGCAAAAAAATTAGCCTATTATTTTAAAACAATTGATGCTTTAAAAAGCGCTTCGATAGAGCAATTAATAGAAGTAGGCGATATTGGCGAAACTACGGCAAAATCAATTGTTGATTATTTTTCAGATGCTAAAAATGTTGCTTTAATTGAAAAATTAAGAGTGAATGGCGTGCAATTAGAATTGTCTCAAGAACAGTTGGTAAATGCTAGCGACAAATTAAAAGGCCTAACGTTTGTAGTTTCTGGCGTGTTTTCAAAATTTTCGAGAGATGATTTGAAAAAAGCAATTGAACAAAATGGAGGTAAAAATGTAGGTTCTATTTCTGGCAAAACAAGTTATGTACTTGCTGGCGAAAATATGGGACCCGAAAAATTAAAAAAAGCTGAAAAGTTGGGTGTTCCTATTATTTCGGAAGATGATTTTATAAAAATGTTGGAAACACCTTCACTTGTTTCGGGCAGTGAAAGTAGTTCACAAACTAGTATCGAACAGTTAAACCTTTTTGATGGAGGGCAGAAATAACTACTATGAGTATTCTAAAAAAAATAAAGCAATTAATTGCCAATAATTATTTGAAATTGGAGCTTAAAGATATTGTTCGCGAACGAAAACCGAATAAATTCAGCTTTTCACAAACAAA
>JBASCV010000052.1:0-5919 GCA_049651825.1 Bacteroidia bacterium | reverse complement strand
TTGATAAAAGTATTTTAACACAAATTAACAGCATTAACAAAGGTTGTGTAAATTTGTCAAAAAGATATTCTTTTTTCAGCACTTATTATCAATAAAAAAATGAGCAATTTTAAAGAAAAAGCACAAGTATTTATCATGGGATTAATGACTGGATTAATCATTGCTGGTGCATTTTTTATTCTAAAGCTCGACACCTATTTTAAAGAACTGAACTTCTATAAAGGTATAGTTAAAACCCTTACATTCAAATCGGAAAACAAAACCGCTGACAATAATGTTGTTGAAGAAGAAGCTACCACTAAAGATACAAAAAACAAAACAAATAGTATTAAAACCAAAAACACTATCAGCAACGATAGTGCATCAAAAACAAACAATAATACATTTGAATTAACGGCAGATACACTGACAAAGTTTCAGCAAAAAGATACTATTGTCAGTGCAACAGCTAGTTTAAACGAAGATATTGTAATACGTAAGGATGAATTACTGTTAACAAAAACGGTTGAAATAATCAATATTAGCGGAGCTACCAATTCAAACAATGCAAAAGATTCATTGTTACAACATGTGAGTGGTATAAAAGAAGATAAGGCAACTAAACAATTGGTTAATGTTGAGTTATGGCAATCGCCTCTGAATTATAAAGGTTACAAAATGGGAAAATATAAAATTGTGCTTTACGGTATTGCCTCTATTGAAGGCTTAAAAGTGTATGCCGTTGGTAACGATATGTATTTAAAAGCAGGTAATACAGTTTATAATCTTGAAAACACAAGCGAATTTAAACCTTACGAAAAAGTAACAAACGAGGCTATTATTAGTAAACTAAAGTAGTTTTACCTCAAAACGATGGAATTTCAATTTTACAAATATCAAGGTACGGGTAATGATTTTATTATTATTGATAACCGTGATTTAAAATTTAACCGACAAGATACAAACCTTGTTAAACGTTTGTGCGACCGCCATTTTGGTATAGGTGCTGATGGATTAATGTTGTTGCAAAACAAAGCGGGCTATGATTTTGAAATGGTGTATTACAACTCTGATGGTAACGAAAGTAGCATGTGTGGCAATGGAGGTCGTTGTATTGTTGAGTTTGCACGAAGTTTAGGGCTTGTAAATGAAACAGCTTTTTTTATTGCAACCGATGGCAATCATGAAGCGGTTGTAAAACCAGGCTACATTGCCCTAAAAATGAATGATGTAAACGCTATTGAAATAAATGCAGATTACTTTTATTTAAATACAGGCTCGCCTCATTATGTGCAGTTTGTTGATGATGTAGCGCATTACAATGTGTTTGAAAAAGGCAAAGCAATACGAAATAACGAACGCTTTAAAGCGGTAGGCACCAACGTAAACTTTATTGAAAAACAAGCCGATGATTTGTTTGTACGCACCTACGAACGCGGTGTTGAAGATGAAACATTTTCGTGCGGAACAGGTGTAACTGCTGCTGCTATTGTTGCTTCTATAAAAGGAATTGCAACAACATCTAACTCATGTGCAATTAAAACATTGGGAGGGAATTTAAAAGTAAGTTTTGAAAAAGCAGCCCACAATACCTACACCAACATTTGGTTGGAAGGGCCTGCTACATTTGTTTTTAAAGGTGAAATAAAAGCATGAGTACCCAATCGTCCATAGTAACAATTACACACGCATTTAACGAAAAAGAACTGCAAAAAGGTGTTTACCTTGTTGTTATTCATGCTACACGCACCCCCCCCCACATTGGGCTTATTATTGGTGGGTATTACCATTCGCTAAGTGTGAAAGGGCACGATATAAATACATCAATAACAGCCCTAATTAAAAACAGCACACAACGACAAATACCATCATTATTTATAAAAATAAAAGCACATGCTACTTTTAGCGAAAGCTATCAAAAAGAGCATTTTATCAGCAATATCAAGCAATTCCCTAAAGTTGATATTGGTGTAGCTACATGCCTCAGCCCTATTAAATTGTTTTTTAACGAAGTGTACAATGTGTCTTTAAAAAACATCAATTACCTATTTGAGCTGCTACCTTTGCTTTATTCTGAACTATTGATTGAAACTACTTCGGCACTATTTATTGATGAGCAACAGTTTGCATTGCCCATATATACGCAAGCCGAAATAAATAAAGGTATACAGGAAGTTAAAAATTTAACCACAAGTTTAAAGCAACATTCTTGAAACTAAACAACCAACATATTTCGCTTAGAGCGCTAGAACCATCGGATATTGATATTTTGTATCAATGGGAAAATGATACCGAAGTGTGGGAAGTAAGTCATACACAAACTCCCTTTTCGCGCATGGTATTGGAGCAATATTTATCAACTGCTTATCAGGATATATATACCACCAAACAATTGCGCTTGGTAATTGAAACCAACAACGAAATTAAAAAAGCCATTGGATGTATTGATTTATTTGAATTTGACCCTTATCACCAACGTGCAGGTATTGGTATTTTGATTGCAGATAAAAATGAACGCAAAAAAAATTATGCTTCAGAAGCATTAACACTTTTAATTGATTATTGCTTTACCACTTTAAATTTAAATCAACTTTACTGCAACATTACTATTGATAATGCACCAAGCATTCATTTATTTGAAAAACATGGTTTTGAAATTATTGGAGTAAAAAAGCAATGGATACGGGTTGGTGGGGTGTTTAAAGATGAGTTGATGTTGCAGTTGGTTAAATCCTAAAAGGAAAACTATATTGTTAACATTGCAAAACCTGCACCTAAAATAATGACCATGAATTTAATAAAGTTGAAGCGATGATTGTCGCTACTTTCAAACAATATAGTGGTTGAAATGTGTAGAAAAATACCAACAACAACTGCCATTATTTTATCGGAATAAGTTGCAAAATTACCTATCAAATTTTCGCCAATAGCATAACTTGTAAATGTGCCTAGCGGTGTAACCAATGCAAAAATCACCAACCAAAATATAGCAGTAGTTTTGCTTATGTGCGATTGTAAAAGCATTGTCATTAATGCTATTGCAATAGGAATATTGTGCATAACAATACCTGTAAGTAATGATTGATGAGATGCTCCATTAAAGTTTGCCAATGGCATGCCTTCTAAAAAAGAGTGTACAGATAAACCTAACATCATCGCATACGGAAAAGCATGTCCCTTATGATTATGTTTGTGAACATGCACATGTCCATGCTCAATACCTTCTGAAAAGAACTCCATTAAAATTTGAGCAAAAAAGCCAATCAATATATATATACCCACATGCATTGTACCTGATTGATATATTTCAGGAATTAAGTGTAAAACAGAAATGGCAAATAAAAAAGCACCGCTAAACGAGAGAATAAGCTTTAAATTTTTACTGCTAATGTTCACAAATAAAACAACTAATCCGCTAATAATAACCGACAAAAAAAGTAATATATACATTCCAATATTCATAATACGTTATATTAGCACCCTTACTTTTGTACAACCATTATCAGTCGTGGCGATTTGTGTAAATCAAAAGAATCTAGGTTATAATTACCTCGCAAATCTACTATTTTGAGATTGCTTGCAGCAAAATATTTTTCAAAATCAGCTAAAGTCAGTGCCTTTACTTTTTCATAAAAACAGTATTCCTTACCCTTATCATTAAATTTTATTTCTTTTATAACAAACTGATTGTCAAGCCATTTATTAATTTCAAATTCAATATTATCAATTATTTTAACCTCATGTTGCACCAAGTTTGATAATACTTTATGTGCATTCATAAAATCTACAATTAATTTACCCTCGGGTTTTAGGGCTTCAGCAACAGCTTTTATTGTGATATAATCATCTTCAGCATTATCAAAATAGCCAAAACTTGTAAAAAGGTTTAAAATAACATCAAAACTAGCTTTACAATCAATGTTACGCATATCTTTTACTTCAAACCTGATTTTTTCGGGATTAAGTAACTGTTTTTTTAACTCTTGATTTGCAAAAGCTATATTATGAGTTGATAAGTCAATACCTGTAACGTCAAACCCCTTTTTGTGTAAATGTATTGCATGCCTGCCTTTACCACAACCTAAATCAAGAAATAAATAATTAGGCGAAGGCTGAATTAACTGAACAATATTGTCAATAAAAAACTCCGCTTCTTTATCATTTCTGTTTTTATACAAAATATGATAGTAAGGCGAGTTAAACCAATTTTCGAACCAACACTTATCGCTACAATCTTTCATGACTAATATTTATGCAAAAATAGGAATTATTATACCTAATTTGTTTAAATTTGAAGACAATACATAAAATTAAATGTTCAAAAAACCGATAGTAACATCCACAAAATGGCAAAATGAAATTGATGCCACAGCTTTTAAATACAATGTACTCATTGTTCAGGTTGGCTTAGTACTCAATTTAATTTTCGGAATTGGCGATTATTTCAATAGTCCAGCCCATTTTACTGATTTTTTATTCACAAGAATTGCCAACTCTGTTATTATGATTGGCTTAGTGCTTTTAAAAAACAAATTTGTTAATAAACCAGGTTTACTTGTATTTATTCCCGTTGCTGGCATATCTGTACAAAATGCATACATGTATAGTGTGCTTACTGATATTGAGTTTCAGAAACATACATTGGCTTATGTAATGCTTTTTATAGCTGCTGGAATGTTTGTTTTATGGGAACTAAAATTTTCGCTATGGATGTTTGTAATTACGTTACTGTCCAACATTATTTTTTTTAGTTTAAATAGCACTCTTGCAGTACAAGAGGTTATGATTAATGGAGGCTTATTAACTCTATCTGTTTCATTTTTAAGCATTTTACTAATCCACTCACGCTTCAATCTTACGAAAAAGGAAATTATTGCTCGTTTAGCACTTGCCGAATCGAATAAAGAACTTGAGGTAAAAAATGAAATCATTGAAGAGAAAAACAAGGACATCAAGGATAGTATAAACTATGCGTTAAATATTCAAAAAGCGATTTTACCACCCATAGATAAAATTGAAAATCAACTTAAAGATTATTTCATTTTATATAAACCCAAAGATATTGTTAGTGGCGATTTTTACTGGTTTGATAGTAAATTATCTACGCCAAGAGGCAATAACCCTGCACAAGAAATTGCTGTAGTTGCCGCTGTAGATTGTACAGGGCATGGTGTACCAGGTGCGTTAATGAGCGTTATTGGAAGCACCATACTTAATCAAACAATAAACCGAGCAACTGTTAATAATGCAGGCGATGCACTCAATGCTTTTAATAAAAAGGTAAGTGAAACGCTAAGTACCATTAAAGATGGGATGGACATGTCGCTTTGTTTGATAAATTTTGAAAAACTTGAACTACAATACGCTGGCGCGAATAATCCCATTTATTTTGTTAGCAACGGAAATATTACAGAAATAAAAGCGACAAAACACGCTATTGGCAATGATTCGGGAGATGAGAAAAAATTTGCAAACAACATTATTCCGCTTCAAAAAGGCGACTGTATCTACTTATTTACAGATGGTTATGCCGACCAGTTTGGAGGCCCAAAAGGTAAAAAGTTTAAGTACGATAGCTTCAAAAAACTACTTTTAAAAATTAATTTGGAGCCAATGAACAAACAAAAAGCTATTTTGGAACACGAACTATCAGCTTGGCAAGGCAATCTTGAACAAGTTGATGATGTTTTGGTTATTGGGATAAGAATATAGTCGTTTTTCAATTATAAATACTTTCTCTTTCACGTTTTTTTTGTAACTTACGGTGTTGGATAACATCATTTGTAAATGTTACAAAAGCTACCATTCATTTTTCTCTTTAGATTGATAGTAATAACGTTGGTTGTTTTTACAGGTGCATCTCATTTGGCATATTCACAATCGGGAAATTGTCATCCAGCTACTCCATTTTACAATGTTGATTTATCATCAAATCCGAAT
>JBASCV010000051.1:0-44980 GCA_049651825.1 Bacteroidia bacterium | reverse complement strand
CTATAATGGTACTGATATCAACGTTTGGAAGGAGGGGCGTACATTGGCTTATTTGGTTGAGGTAATAGAACTTACGGATACGTTTCGTATTCATATACAAACATCGGCAACTACGCCTAATGATGGTTTGCCACCAGCCGATTATATAAAAAGAGTTGGGCGTGTTGATATGGTTATGTTTTGCATGGCATCTTTTGATAATGTTTCGGACTATCCTAATAGGTTATTGAACTATTTGAATCCTAAAAAAATGGTAATAGTACATTGGGAAAATTTTTTCAAAAAATATGAGTTGAATAAAACAAAACATACACTAGTTCCTTTTACCAATGGCATGTGTTTTTTAAAGCGTTTGGAAGAAATTGTTTATCCATCAACCTTAACGGATAAGTTTATACTTCCCTTCCCTAATAGTATGATTAGGCTCAATTGATTGTAATTGCTGAGTGCTATATATAAAAAAAGCCCTAGTTTAAACTAGGGCTTTTTCTACTGAAAATTTTAAAAAGAAATTATTTTTTCTCTTCTGCTCCGTTTTGATTATTAACGGCACTTGTAACATCTTTTAGGTATACTTCAGAGTAATCGCGGTGACGCATAGGGTTTGAATAAAAATTGCGAACGTTTGATTTTACAAGCCTATAATTTTCGCCATACCATAACACAATGATTGGTGCATCATCCATCAATAATTGTTCAGCTTTCATAAAATTAGCGTAGCTTTCTTCAACTGTTTTTGCTGATTTTCCTGCTTCAAATAGTTTATCATATTCAGCATTTTTGTAACGAGGAGTGTTTGGCCATGATGATTTTTTGATGTCGTCAGGTACGCTTGCTCCGTAAAGTATCCACAAAAAGTTTTCTGGACTAGGGAAGTCGGCTAACCAAGAAGCGCGGAACATATCTGCACGACCAAATTTTTCGTCTTCAAGTTTTTGTTTTAACGATACTACTTCAAAATCAACATTGATATTTAATACATCCATCAATTGTTTTTGTATTTCTAACACAACATCTGCACTTTTAGAGCCACTGCTGTTCAATTCTATTTTTATTGCCGGAAATCCTTTTCCATCTGGATAACCAGCTTCAGCAAGTAGTTTTTTTGCTTCTTTTTCATCAAAATCATAGCCTTTAATTTTGGTTATGTCGTAACCTTTAAATGATGGTGGAGAAATACCATTTACGCCAGGCCCATAAGCTTCGCCTCGTAATACATCTTCAACAATGCGGTTGCGTTTTAGTGCATAAGAAAATGCTTTACGCACACGTACATCGTTAAATGGTGGGCGCGAAAGGTTAAATGTGTAGTACTGAGTAGCCATCTCAGCTGAACGATCCAAGATGTATTTAGGTGGCTTGTTTTGGAAGTTAGTAATGTCTTTTTCAACAATGTCTTTTATTGTTTCTGACGATAAACCAATAACAATGGACAAGTTGTCGTTTTTAAAGTTATCCAACTCTTCTTTTTTGGTAGGGAAAAAGCTAATCAACACCGTATCTAAAAAAGGAAGTTGATTTCCTAATGAATCGGTGCCGTGGTAATTATTGTTGCGCCTTAAAATTACGTGCTCATTATTACTTTTTTTATCGAAAACAAATGGTCCTGTGCCTATTTTTGTTTCGTTACCATATTTTTCAATTGCTTCTTTCGGAACAATACTTGCAGCTGGCGAAGCAAGCGCGTAAAGGAATGAAGTGCTTGGTTCTGAAAGGGTTATCTTTAGCGTGTAATCGTCTATAACTTTAATCCCTTCAATTTCTCCGTTAGGCACATCCTTGCTTCTTTCATAAAACGCATTTGCGCCCACTATCCTGTCTTTAAATGTAGCAGGAAAGTTAACGTTGCCCGTTTTGTTAACACAAACCATTTCGTACGAATATTTTACATCAGCTGCTTTTACCTCGCGTCCTTTACCTCCTGAAAAACAGTCATCGTTATGAAATTTCACTCCTTTTTTTAGATAAAAGGTGTAAGTTGTAGCGCTAGGGTCTAATTCCCATTTTTCGGCTATTGCAGGTTTTATGCTTAAATCCTTAGGATTGAACTTTACCAAGCCTTCATATACCTGATTAGCAACGTGATACGAAACTACATCGGTAATGCTTCCAGGATAAAGTGTTTGAAATTGTTCAGTTTCATTAACACGCAATACACCCCCATAAACTTTATCGCCTTTGGCTGTTCCCGGATGACCATCATTGGAACAAGAACTGTAAAGTATTGCAAATGAGATAAATAATAATAATTTGATTTTCATGATCTATATTGGAATATGGTATAAATTTTGATTATAATTGTGGATTATCATGCAAGGATACTCTAACTTTTACAAAAAAGCAAATATTTTTATAAACTACTAATCTGTTTCAAAACAGATAAAAAAGTTGAAAAGATGTGGGATATGAAACAAATTTGTTTATTTTTGCGAACAGCTCAGAATTAAATGGTTTTTAATTTTGAATTTGTTGAATAAGATTTTAATATTGTATCGAAAATAAAAGTACTGTTAATTTAAAGGCATTGTTTTTAAAACACTTACTGAGATTATGAAAAAAACACTTTTTGCTGTATTGAGTTTATTAGTTTCTACCGCTAGTTTTGCTAATGGCGTTATTGTATTAGAAGGGAACTACCAAGGTAAAAACCTATACATACAAAATCCATTTGCAAGTTCTGGAGTTGGTTATTGCGTTATGGAAGTAAGAGTAAATGGCAATGTAACTACTGATGAAATTGCTTCAAGTGCTTTTGAAATTGATTTCAGAAATCTTTTGTTGAAAGTAGGCGATAAGGTTGAGGTGAAAATTACTCACAAAGATGATTGCAAACCCAAAGTGTTGAATCCAGAGGTGTTGAAACCAAAAAGTACATTTGAAGTTGTTTCAATGGCTATAGATCCTGATATGACTTTAAAATGGTCGACTAAAGGCGAAAGCGGAAAATTAAATTACGTTATTGAGCAATTTCGTTGGAATAAATGGGTAAAAGTTGGTGAAGTGGAAGGAAAAGGATTAGCAGATGTTAATTTGTACTCTTTTAAAGTAATCCCTCACTACAAAAAGAACCAATACCGTGTAAAACAAGTTGATTATACTGGGCAACCAAGATATTCAAAAACTGTTGATTACATGTCAACTACACCCGAAATTACATTTACGCCAGCTAAAGTTTCAAAAAGCATTACCTTCTTAAATGGTGAAACACCTATTGAAACAATGTTTGAAATTTATGACCAATATGGAAATATTGTGAAACGTGGTTTTGCATCAACCATTGATGCAGGCAACTTGGCAAAAGGGGCTTATTATTTGAACTACGACAATAAAATGGGCGAGTTTATCAAAAAATAAATAACCGCTTTATAAAAAACAGAAAAATCCCGACTTTAAAATATCGGGATTTTTTTATGGCACTAATTTGAAGAAATAGCTATGTTGAAAATTGAGCATTTGGGTATTGCTGTTAAAAGCATAGAGGCCTCAAACGATTTGTTTACCAAGCTTTTGGGTAAAGCACCTTATAAGATGGAAGCGGTAGAAAGCGAAGGTGTTATGACTTCGTTTTTTATGACAGGCGAAAGTAAAATTGAACTATTGGAAGCCACTAACCCCAATAGCCCTATTGCAAAATTTATTGAAAAAAAAGGGGAGGGCATTCATCATATTGCTTTTGAAGTGGCCGATATTGTTGCTGAAATGAAGCGCTTGCAAGCAGAGGGTTTTGTGCTGTTATCAGAACAACCCAAAAAAGGAGCCGATAATAAATTGATTTGTTTTTTACACCCTAAAAATACCAATGGGGTACTTATTGAGTTGTGTCAGGAGATATCGTCCTAAATTCTTCCCCAAAGCGATAGGGTAGGTTTTTAATAGTCTTCTTTCGACTATAACTGATTCCAATTTTTTTACTCTATTATGACTTTAAACATTGTACAAGAATTTTTGTTCTTGAATATCTTTTTGTCCTTTTTGCTTGATCAAAAAGGACGAAAAAGTCAAGAAAAAACGATTCCTACCGCACAGCCGACACAACATCGCGTTTTTTCAATCCCTGCGCTCGGTTTCAAAAATTTATTTTTAGAAACGATGAAATTTTATAATTAGGCTAATCTACTATACTATACAGACCAACCGTTTTAAGGTAATTGAGTTAAAATAAAACAACTCTATAACTAATGGTTATAATGTAAAAAAGTAGAAAAATTTATAACTAGCTTTTTGGTGAAAACACATCCAAAATCGTTTCTTTTTTGGTATCAAGCCAATAGGTGTGTATGCCTAGTTGTTTGGCCGTAGCGATGTGTTGTGCCGAATCGTCAATAAAAAGGGTTTCGTGGGCTAAAAGTCCATTTTCTTTCAAAACAAATTCAAAAATTTCGGCATCGGGTTTGCGCATATTTATTTCGTACGAAAGGTATACTTTCTCGAAATGATTAGATAAATCAGCTATTGCGTGATGTTGTTGTAAGTCCTGATTTATTTTTTGAATGTGAATATCGTTGGTGTTGCTCAGTAAAAAGGTGCGGTGTTGACTTTTTACTTTTTTTAGAAATTCTAAACGTTCAACGGGAAAATCCAAAAGCATTGCATTCCAGGCATTATCGATTTTTTCATCGCTTATGGTGGTGTTTAAGAGCTTTTTTACACGTTTTCTGAATTCTGTTGAGGATATTAGTCCTTTTTCATATAAATCAAACAAATCGGTTTGTTTAGCTTGCGAAAATAAATCGTGGAACTCTTTTATGCCTAATTGGGCAAATGCATCGGCTGTGAGCGAGTAATTGAGGTTAATTAAAACGCCCCCAAGGTCGAAAATGATGTTTTTGTAATTGTTTTTTAGCATAATTAGAATAAAATCACAGAATACTTTTGATTATTGTTTGCAAATATATAGTTTTGCAGTCCTAAAATTGCATTATTGTTTTGCAATTGGGCCTATAGCTCATTCGGTTAGAGCATCTGACTCATAATCAGGAGGTGCTTGGTTCGATTCCAAGTGGGCCCACCCAACTGGAAAAACAGGCGTTAATGTCTGTTTTTCCTTTTTTTACACTTTCTCTTTCACTTGTTATTAGGGCAATTTCACGAAAAAACGTGTTTACTTCATTGGTTCGATAATCGTCTTTTTCCCTGTTATAATGTATTCCTTTGGGAAAAAGTAAATATTGAAGTTCCTCTTTTATGGAATAATCTTTAGAAAGCCATATTTCAGCAAGTTTTGAGGCTAATTTAAGCGAATATTTTACATATTCTTCGGGGTTCGATAATTGAAAATTGATTTCATCAAATTTTTGCTGTATTTCGCTTTTTTCTTTTTTTAGTTTTGAAATAAATTTGTCATATAAATCCTTTTCAATTTCGCCATACACATAACGCTCTTCAACTTTACTGATTTTTTTATCTATTTCGTTTAATTCACCTTTTATCAATTTACTGTCTTCCATATTGGTTTTATTCAATTCATTATACCGAAACAATAATTCATCTTTTAGAGGTTCTATTAAAGTACTGTTAATACTGTATTTGCCTAATAAGTTGATAAATATTTCGTGCATGTGTTCTGCATTCCTGTTACACTTGCGACCTTTTTTGTTGCATTTATAATAATGTAGTTTTTTCTTTTTTACTTCATAGCCTGTGAAAGAGGTGTTACAACTATCGCATTTCAAGAAATGTTTTAAGGGAGTGTGGTTAAATTCTTTTTTATGTTTAGCATGTTTGTATTTAACCTGTATGTTATTGACTTTTAGAAATAATTCTTTACTCACTAATGGTGGGTGTTTGCCTTCTATTGGCTTATTTTCAAGTAAATTATGAATTATAATTCCACAATAAAAAGGATTGGTAAATATCCAATTTAGTTTTTGATTATATAGGGTTAAGCCCCTTGCTTTTAATTTTTGTAATATCTCTGTATTCGTTAATCCATCAGTTTTCCAAACAAATGCTTTTTGTAGTAGTTTGCCCGTTTCGTTTATTTTCGCTGTTTGTTCTTTGCTTTTTGTAACGATGTCGTAGCCTGTGGGTGCTCTACCAATCCAGTAGCCTTTTTGAATTTTCTCTTTCATTCCCGCAACAGCCTTTTGTCGCCTCAAATCATTGTCGAATTGACTAAATAAAAACAGTATACTTTCTTGTAATACTCCTGCGGGATTGGTTGTATCTATTGGTTGAGTAACCGAAATAATAGAAATACCCAACTCTCGCAATTGTTTTGAGAGCCAAATGGCATTCCCTCCAGTTCTACTAAACCGCTCTAGGCTGTAAACAAAAATATACGAAATACCTTCTTTCGATTTTTTTGCAAAGTCAATCATTTTTTGAAACTCTTTTCGCTCATCTGATTTTGCACTTTCATAAGTACCTCCAAATTTTTCAACAATATTGTATCCAAGTTTTTTGGCATATTCCATGCACCCTTTAAGTTGTGTTTCAAGACTTAAATTGTTTTCTGCCTGTTCCTTAGTAGAAACACGGGTGTATATAATTGTATTTTTGTTTTTTCCTGTTTGATACGTTTGTTTTTTAGAACGCTTGTTAAACTGGCTAAATGTTTCTATGTTTTCCATTTTTTAGACTGTTTTAAATAGCAATACTATTCGTTTTTTCTTTCTGAAATAGTTTGTAGGTCAATTCTGTATATCTTCTTAAACTGCAAATAATCTTTTCGGCTTCTTTATCAGTAATGTTTTCTAAGCCTTTATAATTCCGTAATGTTTCTTTTGTTAAAGGAGTGTGTATTTCCCTACTTTTTGATTGCTTCGTTTTATTTTTTTTATAGGGAATTACGAAGCAAATAAAAATTGCTACAATAAATATTAGCAGTACTAAGTATAGTGATGTTTTTGTTGCCATGAATAGTTCTTTTAAGGTTGTTAATGATTCAAAAATAGCTATTGAAATCTGTATACAACTATGTATTCATGTGTACATTGTATACAAAAATTAACTCAATTGTATATTTGAAATGATTATATTTGTTATGAAATAATAAAAGAAAAACACAAAACAGAAAGTTCTAAAAACAAAAATATTAGCGTTAGTTTATTTCTTGCTTCGGAAAACTGGTAATTTTAAAAGGCAACGGAAAATAAGCATAAACGCTCACGTCAAGGCGTGGGCTTTAGTTTATTCCGTTGCATGGGTATACCAGTACCTCCGAGGCAGAGTGGCTAAATGTCCCACGCTGATTTTTTACATAAACATCTATTTTGGGAGATTGTGGAAACAAAAACAAAAAAACAAAATGAAAAAGAAAAAAATCACAATTGGCTTGCTTATTCTAATGAGTGTAACAACGAGCTTGTTTTTTGCAGGATGCAAAGGTAAAGATGGTGCGCCTGGAGCGCAAGGTCCACAGGGAGTACAGGGGGAACAAGGAAACGCAAATGTTAATTATTCTGTTTTTACTGTTGCCTCAACAGATTGGTCTTATACAAGCCCAAGTTATACAGTTACTAATTACAATGGTTTGATAACACAAGATATACTTGACAAAGGTGCTGTGCTTGTATACCGCTCGATTGGAGGGGCTTGGCAACAATTGCCAATAACAATATATCCTACATCAACCTATTCTGAAACAATTTCATATTTAGCTGAACTATACGCTTTAACAATAAAAATTACAGATTCGGATTTAACACAACCTGCACCACCAAGTGCCTCTACGTTTAAAATAGTTACTGTTGCTTATCGCTCTATGTTAAATAATCCGAGTGTGGATTTTAACAATTTCGAATCTGTAAAAAAGGCATTTAATCTTAAAGATTAAAAGTATAGTGTACTTTGTAAATAAAAAAGAGGGTATTATTAACCCTCTTTTTTTGTATTCCTATTTTTACCCTGCATCAAAAAAAGTTCCAAATTGGATACAGTACATAATACATTGATAAATAGCTTCTTCCTTGGTTTTTGCTTTGCCATGTTTTATACGATAATCGCACAATTTATTTAAGCGGATTTCAAATTTTGTCCTGTCTTTTTCGGGTGAGGCATTAACAATTGCTGTAATTAAAGATTCCGAAATGTTTACAGTCGTGCTACTTATACTTTCATTATTTGTTTGTTCTTTTTCCGATTTTGTTTCAACTTCGGTGATTGGTTTAGGCTGTTCGGTTAACGTTTTAAGTTGTTCTTGTAATTCAGAATTTTTTTCTAAAAGCTCTTCTAATACTTCGGTTAGTTTTTTTAATTGACTGCTATTCGTTTCAGAAACAGCATTTTCAGCAGAAACTTCTGAATTAGAAATTACATCTTCGCAATGTGTTCCAAGTGGCATACCTCTTTCCATTGCATCTCGGATTAATCGCATTTTTTTTTCTAGGGTTGTACGAAACGTGATTGTTTCCGTAACTTTTGGGTTTTCATTAAACCGCTTTTTTTCTAGTTCTGTCATCTTGTTTTGTTTTTTTAATTTATTATGCAAGATTACAAGAGTTTGAAAAGATAAATAGTATACTTTACCTTACCCAAAGTGTTAGGGTAAAGGTATCTATGTATAAAACTAATTTACTTAGGAATTGAAAGTATTATGTTGTTTAACATATCGCCTTCAATTGGTCTTTGAGTCCTTTGTGCGTTGGTTTGTTTCAAATTTTTCAAGGGGATGCCTTTATCGTCTGAAAAAATATTTGCAAGTTTACTATACAAATCGCCATTGTTTAGAGTTTCCTTAATATCTATAAATGAATTTTTGGCAAGCAAATCAATAAAATGAAATAATGCGGATTTAGATACTATTTTATTTTTTCCTTTCGCTATCCATTTAATATTTAATGGCTTTAGAATTTCATTTCCAGAATAGGCTGAATTAAAAGAATCTATTGGAGTGTCAGAAGCAATAAATTTATTTTTTATTAACTCTTTGTGCAAAAACTTTAATTGAGCATCTGAGTTTTGCCCTATCCATTTAAAAGCCTTTGATGTGTTGTTTTTCTCTTTATTCTTTTTTTTATTGAGAGTGGGGTTTTCTACTTCTTGCATTTCTGCAATTTGCCAAAATAAAGCATCTACTTTATCTAATAATGACCCGTCTAATAATTTTCTTTTCAAAGAAAAACGCATTGCCATTTTTATTAGTTATTTAATTTTTGCATTTTGATTTGCTGTATACACAGAATTATCACAAGAAAAATAATGATTACAATTAAATCCAGTTTTGTCATTTTACTTCTACTTAATGAGTATTTTGTGTTTGTTTACAAAGGTAAACAATAAAAAAAGGAAGTACACATCCAACCAAAAATTAACTTTTTAAAAGTTCCTGTAAAATGTTTTTTTATAAAACTTTGAATGTTTTATGCCAATATATTGCTATTATTTCCATATTCTACTACCTTTATTTAAATATTAACATCTTTTATAAAAACTTTTAGTCATAATTTTTAACTTATCTTAATTGAAATACCATGGCAAAAATTAAAAATATAAATGGCACATCGGAAAATAAATGCAAGTGTGGAAGTTGGCTTAAGCATTGGGAAACCTTTAGTAAGCAGAAAACGGAATATTGCTGTGTAAGTGTCCCAAATTGCACAAATAAGGATATTGTCGGAGCACATGTGCAAAAAGACACATTAAGTGATAATAATTGGTATATCATTCCACTGTGTAATGAACATAATAAAAGCAAAGAAATTTTGGAAGTTTCAGATACTAGACCGCTTATTTCTGCTAATGTTAAAAACACCTGTGGTATTTAAAGTAGCAAATGGATTTTCCTAACAGATTTCTTTTAAGGTTATATATTAATCCTAAAAATAGCAGACTGTTTAAATTTTCCAGAACTGCAAATATTATTGAATTTTAAAATAAAACTTTTTGTTTGAAATTAAGGCTTGGTTAATGTTCGAGATTTTGCTAGTTCGTCCCACCAAGTCGCTGAAAGGTGAAAAATGTAACAAAACGCCAAAAACTAAAAGTTTTTGGCGTTTTTCTTTAATAATTATTCAGACTTATTGGTTCGACTCTGCTAGACTTTTTTTGTTCCTTTTATGTAACTTTTAACAATTTCTGCGTTATAGAGTTTTAATAAATCACTTATGAATAAGACTATTTGTTTACTTATTATCTTTATTAATTCACACTTAATAATCGCGCAAACATTAAGTAACGATGAAATAGATAGACAAATAAAACTAGTAGAAAACAATCTTTCCGGCAGAGTTAGAATCAGTGAAAAAGGATACAATCTGGAAGATCGCATGAAATTCTATAATGTTAAAGGACTCAGTCTTGCAGTAATTCATGATTACAAAATAGTTTGGGCAAAAGGATATGGATGGGCAGATGAAAAAGAAAAGCGCCCGGTTACTATAAAAACACTTTTCCAGGCAGCTTCCAACAGCAAATCCTTAAACGGTATGGCCATTTTGAAATTGGCACAAGATCAAAAAATCAATCTTTATACTGACATCAACACTTATTTGAAATCATGGCAATTTCCATACGATTCAATTTCCAAAAACAAAAAAATTACGCTGGCAGATTTGCTTAGTCATACGTCAGGCATAAAAGTCATCAATTTTCCCGGTTACAGCAGAAAAGAAAAAATTCCTTCTATTACGCAAATATTGGACGGAAAAAAACCATCCAATACACCTGCTGTTAGTTCTGAATACGAACCGGGAAAAAAATTTCAGTATTCAGGAATAGGAACAACAATAACCAGGCTGCTCGTAAGCGATGTAACCAATAGGGCTTATGATGAATTCATGTACGAAAACATTTTACATCCACTTGGAATGGACAGCAGTTTCTTCACTCAGCCTCCTCCAAAAAACAAACTGAAACAACTTGCTACCGGATATCGAATAAATGGTAATGAAGTAGAAAACAAATTCAGAGTTTATCCTGAGCAAGGGCCAGATGGCTTATGGACCACCCCGACAGAAATGGCAGCCTTTGTAAATGAAATAATGCTCGCCTTCGCGGGTAAGTCAGAAAAAATTTTAAATCAGGAAATGACCAAATTAATGTTGAGCCCTTACCGTAACGAGAGTCCCGGCCTCGGAGTATTTGTTCAGCAAAGAGGAAAAGCAAGATATTTTACTCATGGCGCAGGTAACGAAGGTTTTGGAGGGCAGTACTTTGGTAGTTTTACTGGAGGAAATGGCGTTGTAGTTTATGTAAATTCTGACAGCAGAGAAATAATAAACGAAGTAATAAACAGTGTTGCGTTCATTTATAAATGGGAAGATTTTTTTGACACAACTGTCAGAAAAGTTATTGTGCCAGCCGATTCCATTTGTAAAAAATATGTGGGAGTTTATGTTCTTGACGACAAACTGGCCACTGTTTTTAAAAACGGAAATGATTACTATTACAAGACAAACAATGATAATCTGAAAATGTACTTTACCAGCGATTCCAGTTTTTTTAACATGGAATCTTTAAGTGACAAAACTTTTAAGATCGATTCATTGGGAAAAGTAACAGGCATAAGCCGGATGGGTTTTGGAATAAAATATTCTCCCTTAAAAAAACTTCAAAATCCGGATACTCTACATTTGAAAAACTTTGAGTTTGGAAGCCTTGCTTGGGAGTTTTTTGAAAATAAAAAATATACTGAATGTATTGAGTATTGTAAACGAGGTTTAGAATTGTATCCAAATGACGATGGATTATTAAGTAAAATGGCGCATGCTTATTTATTTAATGGCAACTATGATAAAGCTATAGGGGTTTATGGTACACAATTGAAAACAATCTGGACACCAAATAAGATTTTGGAAAAAAACATGCAACAATCCGTGGTTTATTTTAAAGAATCAGGGTATGATGTGAAGATATTTGAAAAGGTTTTTAAGGACTTGAAAATTAAACTGCCAAAAGGCTATTAAATATTAAATCAATCCCTCTTTCTATCATCTAAAACTCCATGTTAAGTCTATTAACCCGCAGCCACAAAGGTTGCTTTGAGAAATTATATCAGTCGGTTAAAGGCTCTAAAAGGCTTGTAAATTCCAGTATTTTATGGAAATCCTCGACTTCATAGTACGACCTTTCCCCCACTGACACCACTAAACAAAAAGACCTGCATTTTGCAGGTCTTTTTTTGTTTTAACGGTTATGTTAGTTGCTTTTTCTTATTTCAACACTTCAGCCATATCAAATACGCCATGAGTTCCGCCAATGTTGCGAAATTCTTTTTGTTGCGAGCCTATTAGCTTAAACAATTCTTCGCCTTGTTGGTAGGGAATTAAACTATCATTAGGGTTATGACACAAAAGTATAGGTGCTTTTGTTGAAGGAGCAAGCGAAGCATTGTTAAGTATGCCACTACTGAATAAACAAAGTATTTTGTATTGATTTTCGCACATTTTTGTAATGCTATGAAAGGTGTTTACCGTAATTACTTTTTTTAGCTCGGGGTATTTACCTGCTGCATATATTGCTGGTGAGCCACCTAATGAGTGCCCCAGAATAATAACATTTTTTAAATCAATGTTTTTTTCTTTCAAAAATTTTATAGCAATATCAACTGTTTCGTAGGTGTTTTCGGTGGTTGGTACGCCTGTTGATTTTGCATAACCAGGATACGTAGGAGCACAAATGTTTCCGTATGGTTGTAAATCGTTCATTACTTTGTTTAAGCGCCCAATATTTCCATGAAAATAAAGATAGGTTAATTGTGCTGTATCGTTTGGTACCCAAAGTATATCAATGCTATCGCCTGCTGCATTGGTTCTAAACTCCTGAATAGGTTTTAAATCTAATGCAATGTTTTTGCTTTTTTCGGTTTTGAAAATCATTTTTGGAGAAATAATGAGCAGTGCAAAACATGCTCCAAGCCATACAATTACAAGTACAAGCAGGGTTATAACGATGCGTTTTAGTGTTTTATTCATGTTTTTGGGAGATATTTATACAAAAGTAGTAATAAAACCAATGCTTTAAATTGCTATTTGATTTAATTTTTACCAATGGGTAATGCGGCCATCCCTCGTTGTGCTTCGAGGTGGTTGGGGTTAAGTTGTAGTGTTTTTGTCCACGCTTTTTTTGCTTTTTCAAAATCGCCAACGGTATAACTCGCCCCTCCTAAATTGTACCAATAATCAGCATTTTCTGCATCGGTTTCCACAGCTTTTTCGAGCCATTTTATCGCTTCTTCAGGCTTTGTTTTACCAACACTCATTGCATTATTGTAGTATACGGTACTCAGTAGCTTTATGTTGCGCTTCAAAAAAGGGTTGTTTGGATAAATGCGTTTTGCTGTTTGCCAGTAAGCAAGTGCTTTATCGTATTCTTTCAGCTTAAAATACGCAACACCAATGTTTAAATATCCATTTACATACTCCTTATGTATGCTCACCGAACGATTTAAATGGTAAATGGCTTTTTTGAGTAGTTCAACTTCTTGGGCTTTGTTTTCGGGCTTTTCAGATAAATCGATATACGCTTTTCCTGCATTGCCGTTTACCAATGCACTATTTGGAACGGTTGCGGCATCAGCAATAAACAAGCTGGTATCGTTTTTCCATTGTGCATTGCGTGTGATTGTTTTTACAGAACTCCAGCAAGTAACAACGGATAATAATAACACGATGGAAATTGGTCGCCATTTTTGTGCTGTATTTTTATTTATAAAATAGGTTATCAGTGTTCCAATAACAATAACAAAGCCTAATGAAGAGTGGTAGATTAAACGTTCGCCCATGGTAGCGCCTAAGTCCATAATGAGGTTGGAAACCAATAACAGATGCAATGCATAAAACGCTAATGCAAACGACAAGATATTGCGTTTGAAAAATAAAATAACAGTTGAAACCAATATTGAACAACTTATAATTATTGAACTCCAAACATTAATATTACCAAAGCTTGCATAGGGTATCGTGTTGTACGAATAATCGCTTGATAATGGGTTTGGGTAAAAAAGTAATTTTAAATACCGATTGAGAATCTCAATTTTTGTTGCCCATTTTTCGGAGTTGGTAGCAAATTTAAATGGACTGTTTAATACATCTGGATTTTCGATATCGCTCCCTTTACCTACAATATTAAATCTAATATATAGGTAAATTACAGCAATTGCAATATAGGGTAATGTGCTAATAATGCTTTGTTGTAGCGTTTTTTTATTTACAATGTATATAAGCATCGGAATTAATACGAGTAAGGTAACCGCATACTCTTTTGAAAGTAGTGCTAAAAAGTACGAACTAAGCGCGTATGCCAAATATTTTGATTGCTTTGATTGGACATATTTTAAGGCTGTAATGAGGGTAAGTATGATGAACAGAAAAGATAAAATTTCGTCACGGCTTTTTATGTTGGCAACTACCTCGGTATGTATAGGGTGAATAAGGAAAAGAAGAGCGGTGAAAAATGCAGCAATGGAATACTCGCTAAAAATAAATTGACGCAGAAAATATAATAATATGATAACAGATAGTATGTATAGTAATACATTGATTATGTGCCGAATTAAGGCAAGTTTTAATGCTGTTTTTTGTATTTCGGCATCTACCGTATTGTCGGTTATTTTTTTTGAATAGGTGTTTCCAAACACCTGCTGTTCTATTGCAAAAGTTACTATCGATAAAGGACGGTAGCGCCCTCCCGACAGTTGTTGTTTTGCATTCATTTGCTTGTAAAAGCTATCGTAAGCATCGGTACTCAATATTTTAGGAATTCCTCTAAAGCCTTGTTGTACATACTCGTTTTTTTCAATAACAATTCCGTCATCTAAAGCATATTCGTTATAAAATGAGTTGGAGTAAATAATAATTCCAAGTACTATTAATAGTAGCGCTTGAATTTTAAAACTATAGAACAAATGGCTATAGGTATTGTTTGTTGAGGTATTGGTTGGTTGAGAATTTATATGCGATTCTTCGTGTTGTTCGTTTTGTTTTGAACTCTTTTTTTTAGAAACCATTATTTGGTATAGTTAAATGGAAATTTTAAAATCGCTATTTTGATGTGCATAAAATTACTCTTTTTTAAAAAAAGTCGGAACAATTACTTCTTTTAGTTTTTAATGATACGTAAATATTGATTTTTGTTTTGCTTGTTTAAATAGTGTGTTTGTCGACTCAAAAAGCCTTTTAGTCTGTGTGGTTTGGTGTTTTTTTTGTATCTTAGCGTTTTGTTTCAATTTGTTTTAAATTAAATAATGCACATGTTAGGTATTCGTACATCAACTTTATATTTTCTTGCTTTTTTATTTGTTTTTACTAGTATAATTAAAGGGCAAGATATACAGCTTTTTACAGAAGATTTTCAATCGGGTGGTTCGTCTTTTACATTAAATACTGCCGAGTTGTCAAGTAATTCGGGTAATAATCAATGGGTTGTAAATAACATGTATTCTGGTGTGCCTTTGTATGCTAACACTTCTAGTCAGGATAGCACTTATGGTGGTACCATTGCTTATGCGCCTTATAGTAACTATTTACACATTTACGATGCAGTTTCAGGAGTAACAAATAGTAACTATGATGCGGCAAGCGCTTCGGATAGGTTTGCATATATGACTGATGGTATTTGTACATTGGGAATGGACTCTGTTCACTTTAGTTTTTTTTATTTGTGCGAAGGCGGAGGTGCTGCATACGGTAAGGTTTATTATAGTGCAAACGGAGGGCCTTGGACACCTGTAGGGCAGAGTGTTTATAGCAACAAATACAAGTGGCAGTATGAAGATATTACAGATGCCGCCTTTAGCAATGTTGGCAACTTAAGATTTGGGTTTAGGTGGGAAAATACGGCAGGTACGCCTCCAAGTAATCAATCGTTTAGTATAGATGATATTAATATTGTTGCTTCGTATAATTCGATGAACCCGATAACCGTTACTGTTGATAGTGTTTCTCCTGCATTGGTTTGTCAGGGAACATATTTAACAGTTTATTATCATCTTTCAGATACTTTGTGTGATGGAACTTATTCTATTGAATTATCTAATTCGGCAGGAAATTTTCCGAGTAGCTTTTCATCATGGGTAACTACCATTAATTATCCTCAAACATCCGGCATTGTTACTATTCAGTTGCCCAATGCTGCTGTACCGAGTACGTGCTATAAAATCAGAATTAGCAGAACATCGCCTGAACCTACTATAACGGGTATAGCAAGTGCATGTTTTACAATACTTGATTGCCCTAATGTAATTGTTACTCAACAACCTGTGGTAACGTTTGATACAAATGCGGTGTGTGTAGGTAGTGCTATTGATATTCCTTTTACATCAACCGGTGTGTTTACATTTAATACTTATACTGCCGAATTATCTGATTCGCTTGGTCAATTTCCTTCAACTCCAACGGTTGTAGGCACATATATAAATTCAGATACGTACGATCCTAATTTAGGTAGTAATCCTGGTTCAGTTTCTGGGCAGGTGCCTAATGTTTCTCCTGGATGCAATTATTATGTTCGTGTTGTATCAAGTAACCCTTCGGTACAGGGCAGTGCGTGGGGGCCTTTTTGTATTTCCAAGTGCGATATTACCACTAATTATAAGGTAGATTTAAATTATTGTATAGAAGATTGTGCTGTAAACCCCAATGGTTTAAACTCCTCAAGTCCTATTGATATTAATGCATTTAACGATACAGCTGTGTATCAAAATGGGAATACATTTTCTACACAGCTTTTAAGTTCAATGCACTTTGGTCAAATAGGTTCAAACGGAATTTTAGGTTCGGTTCAGGCTGGTGAAGACACTGTGTTGAACGTACACATTCCTTGTAAAGACAGTTTATCCATTGCTGGAATACCAACAGGAATGAATTATATGAGAATAGTAGCCGATAGCAGCACAACACCTGATAATGCTTTAGGAACATTAATTCGCGTAACAATTGGTGCAATACGCTCAACCCCTCAACTAATAAGCTCTTATGATTATGGTGCTCCGTATGATTTTAATTTGCCTTATCCATGGATACCTCAAAAAGATACGTTTTGTGTAGGTGAAACGGTAATGTTGATGTTTGAACCTTATAGTTATTTTGATATGTCGACTTATAAGTGGATTTGTAGTGGTATAAATGGTGGAAATCCTTTTGTTTCGCCATCAGGTGCAAACTCCAATTCGTTATATGTAAATTTAGGTGGTGCCGGAACTCTTACCTTTAAAATTCAAGAAACAAATTATGGTTGTACGGGTCAGTGGTCGCCTGAGCATACGATTGTGGTGTTGGGCCCTCCAAGCGTTTCGGTAACGGGTCCTAGTATTGTGTGTCAGGGCGATACGAATTCGTATCAAGTACCTTTTAGTAGTAATACTTATTATAGTTGGGGTTCAAATAATGGTACCATTGTAGACACCGCAAACAATGAAATTGATATTACTTTTCCGAATGTATTACCAAGCACTTCAATAACTATAAATGCAATTAATCAATGCGGCTCGGCAAATGCAACAAAAACAGTGCAGATAAAGCCTTATCCAACAATTGACGCAGGAAACGACACAACAATTTGTATCAATCAATCGATAACATTAAGTACCCCTACTGGAGCTGGTTATAATTACTTGTGGACAGAGAATAGTGCTACAGTTGCTACAAGTGCATCAACATCTGTAACTCCTCAAGCAAGTACTTTATATGCAGTAAAAGTTACTGCGCCTGGTGGGTGTATAAAAAATGATACAATGGCAGTAGAAGTTGAGCAACCAGCTACTGTTACTTATAGCGATAGTACTTGCCCTGCCGGAGAAACGTTTATAAAGCTTGCTTCAGATACAGTTGGAAGTTATCTATGGAATACCGGTGCAGCAACTCCTGAAATAATGGTTAATGATACGGGGATATATACCCTTACTGTAAGCTTTTTGAATGCTGTTTGTCCGCGCATATTAACTTTTGATATAAGTCCGGATGCGTGTCCGGTAGATATGCAGTTGCCTAATGTGTTTTCTCCTAATGGCGATGGTGTAAACGACTTTTTTACTCCGCTCGATCCTGGTGAGCTAGGAGTTTATAAATTTGACAGTTTTACCATAAAAATATATAACCGTTGGGGATTGCTAATGTTTGAATCTACAGATGCTACCTTTAAGTGGGCGGGTACTGATAAACAAGGAAAAGCTGTTGCTGACGGTGTTTATTTTTATATTGTTGAAACTACCGGTGCCATTGATAAGCCAATGACAGGTTTTGTAACACTTACGCGATAATTGCAAAATAATTTTTTTAACTTATAATCACATGAAATACAAAACAGGTAGATACTTGTTGATGTTTCTTAAGGGGCAATTTTTTTTGATTGTTCTTTTAGTAATGGTTGCTTGTACTATAAATACTGTTTTTGCTCAAGTGTCGGCTGTTGCGATTGTGAATAGCTTGCCAGAAAAACTTTCGGGATTATACGATTCAAAGCAACTGAATGCTAAAACATTTGATGTCTCAAACTTATATACAAAGCAAGATTCTGATTTTTTAAAACAATATCCCAATTATAAGGAACTTGTTTATAAGCGTACATTTTTCTCCCGTACGTTCTCGGATGGCATAGGTGGAGTAATTATTAACTATAGTTCTAATCCACTACATTATAGAAACAAATTAACTAATTTTGAAGCCATTGATGCCCGGTTGTATTTACAAAACAATAATGATGGCATTGCTTGGTGTGCCTATAAACAGCAAAATCCCACTTGGTTATTTACTGATGGTAGTACGGCAATTGAATCGGAATATGGCGATCAAATTATTTTTAATAAAAAGTGTACAGTAAATGGTGTAACAATTAGTATGAACCATTACACTGTAGGTGTTGATGGGATGTATGCTAAAAATATAGTTGCTGATATTGATAAAAAAATAGTTTTTGCAACCAATAGAATCAAAACCGATTATATACTAAATACACTACCTGCCTTAAATAATAACGACTTGGTGATTTCGGAAGAAATGGTATTGCCCAAAGGTTATTATATTTTACCTGATTCTATTTTATTTGAAACGCTTGATGGGCTTCAACATAAAAAAATGTATGTAGTTTATTCTGCTGATGGAAAAGAGCAACTGCGTTTTAATGCTCCATTGTTTTATGATGCCAATAAAAGTCCGTTGTTGGGTCAATACAAGTTGGTTGAACAAAATGGTGTTTATGTTTTACAAATAGTAGTTCCTTACCAATGGTTGGCTGCATCTAGTAGGTTATTCCCTGTTATTATCGACCCTTTGGTTACTGGGCCTACATCAAATTATCCATCGGTATTTATGAGTTCGTGTGTGTTGCCTGTTTATCAACAAGATAGTATGCCAATAACAATTCCTGCAGGGATAACCATTACTGGGTTTATTGTTGAAGATAGTTATTTTGCTGACGCTTTATCGAGTCCAGCGGCACTTATGAAACATGGCAAAATGAAACTTGCAACCGCATGTGGTGCAGTAACATTTACATGTCAAGGAACAACTTCAGATTCTTCGGGCACATGTTATTTAGTTCCCAATACCGACTTAAAGGATAATTTGGCTTGCTGCTTTACACCTTCATGCACTGATCAAACTTTTTATTTAACACATGGTTTGGGGCGCGATAATTATGGTCCGGGTTGTAATCAAACATACATCTATTATAGTCCATTTAGTAATTGGCCCTTTAGTGCTTATATTGTAGGGAAAACTGTTGAGACGACTCAGGCACAATGGTCTGTTTTTCCTACAACAGTATGTTCTGATAGTTGTATTATTTATATTAAAGCAACTACTCGTCATGGCGTTCCACCTTACACAATAAGTCATCCATGGGCGCAAACATCTTCTACTTATGGTGTTGCTACTGATGGTTGTACTGTTGAGGGGCAAGATACAATTGCCATTGCAATTCCTGGCTGCCCATCAACGTGTGGTACAAATTTAACATTGGATATTCCTCCCCCTGTAATTGTTGATGCATGTAATGCTGCTGTTACAGGGCTTACTTCCAAATCAATTTCAATAAAACCTGTTCCAGTAGCAACGCTTGTTGCCTCTGATGTATGTAGTGGCGAATTGTTTACGGCTTCGCCAACATCCTGTGTTACAGGAAGTACTTTTCAGTGGCAGGGAAGTAGTGGTGGTTCAGGAACAGGTGATGTTAGTGAAGTTCTTGAAAATTTAGGTAGCACTGTATATATAGAAACATATACTGTTACTCCAACTGCAAATGGCTGTCAGGGAGATGAAGTAATTGTTGCTATAAATGTAAATCCTTTACCAGAGGTTGTTTTGGGTAACTTGGCCGATACCACAGATGCAGGAGTTGCTGTTCAATTAAGCGCAAGTGGTGCTAGTACTTATGTTTGGAGCCCTGCGGTTGGTTTGTTGTGTAGCGATTGCGATTCTACGTTGGCGAGTCCAACCATTACAACGGCTTATTATGTAACGGGTTATAATCAATTTGGCTGTTCGGATACTGATACAGTTGAAATAGTTGTTAATCAAGGAACTGAATCGTTATATATTCCTAATTCCTTTTCGCCCAATTCAAACGAATTAAACGATTTTTTTATGGTAAAGGGTTCTGCAATTAAAAATATAGATATAAAAATATTTAATAGGTGGGGCGAGTTGGTATATGAAACAAAGGATTTATCACAGGGCTGGGATGGTAAATACAAGGGAGTTGAATTGCCGAAAGGCGTGTATTCGTACTCAATAACTTGCGAATGGTTGAGTGGAGATCAAACCCGAAGGCTAGGAAAGCTTACGCTTATTAGGTAATACAGAGTAAGCTATTAATTTGTAATTTTTATTCCAATTATAAGCACATCGTCTACTTGTTCAAGTTCTCCTCTCCATTCGTTCAATGTCTTTTGCAATATGTTTTTTTGCTCACCCATGTTTTTTTGATGGATATTAATTAGAAGCTCATCCAATTGTTTGTATTTAAATTTTTTTCCTTTGGGCCCGCCAAACTGATCGGCATAACCATCAGTATAAAAATAAAGCACATCTCCTGGTTCGCAGTCAATTGTATATAATGTAAATGGGTTTAAGCGTTCTCCTTTTCCTACCGGCATTTTGTCGGCAAGTAAATCAACAATGGCATTTTTTCTAATAAGCACAGGAGGATTGTTGGCCGCTGCATAAAAACATGTTGTAGTGTTGTTTGTTGTTTTTTCAAAACAAGCCAGTATGCCATCCATCCCATCTTGCGCACCATCTTTTGAAACACTTTCGATGAGTCGTTTTCTTACGTAGTCAAAAATTTCGTTTGGCTTTGCAATGTTTTTTTCATTAATTGCCTCGTTTAAAAAAGAGATGTTTAGTAAACTCATAAATGCTCCCGGAACACCATGTCCTGTAGAGTCACACGCAGCAATGTAAAACAATGGATTTTCTGTAAGATTGTTTTTGCTTTCGGTTGCCCAATAAAAGTCGCCACTAACAATATCTTTTGGATTAAAGAGTACAAAATAGTTTTTTAGGTTGTTTTCAAGTAATTCATCGTGCGCCAGTAATGTGTATTGAATGCGTTTTGCATAGTTAATAGAATCAAGTATTTCTTTTTGTTTTTCTTCTACAATTTCTTTTTGTTCCACAAGTTCGGCTGTACGCTCATGAACTGTTTTTTCAAGTATTTCTTTGTCTTTTCTGAGTGAGGCTGTGCGCCATCTGTAAATAATTATTGCAGATGATATAATGCTTGTTATATATATAAGGTACATCCACCAAGTACGATACCATGGCGGCAATACTTTAAAGGTATAAGTAATAGGTTGGCTCCAAATTCCATCAGGGCTTAGTGCCTTTAATTTAAAAGTATAGGTGCCTTCATAAATATTGCCAAAATTTGCGCTTGATTCAGAAGTTATTTGACGCCAATTTTTATCATGCCCTTCAAGCATGTACTGATACTTTATAAGTTGTGGGCGACTTGTTTCTATTCCAACAAATTCAAATGTAATATCATTCTGTGCGTATGGAAGCATTAGATTTATTGGAAGCGGATAAAATGGTGTAATGCTATCAAATTTTATATTGCTGTGTTTTTGTAGTATTTCTTTTCGCTGTTTATTGTTTAATAAATGTTTGAAAGTAACAAACTCTTCATTAATGGTACTCAATGAATCGTTTTTGTTTACACCTTGAAATAGATTTTGTGTTGAAGAATTGTAGTTTTTTAATCCGTTCCAGCATGTGTATTCTCCTCTTATTTTTATGCCTGTAATTGCTGTAAACGCAGGTATAGTGTCTCTTTTAATATTTTTATAATTAAACTTTATTAATTTATCATCGCTGCCAATCCAAATAATTCCAGCTTTATCCATCATAAGTGCGCCTGTATTAACATCTTTTATTGGATATCCGTTAGGTATGTTGTAAGTTTCAAAAATAGTAGAATCCGTTTCTGAGAAATGTTTATTCATGTTTAATGCACATAATCCGATGTTAGTTCCAAGCCAAATTTTATTGTGAATGGTGTCTGGAAGAACTGCAAATACAACATCATTAACCATTCCATCAGCAGTTGTGTAATTGGTAAAATCTTTTCCATTGAATTTGCTAACTCCACCACCAAAAGTTCCAAACCATATATTGTTATTTTTGTCGATACAGCTACTTAATATATTATTACTTGCTAAGCCTTGTTCTTTGGTATAAGTATAAAAATCAGTGCCGTCATATTTGCTTATTCCATTTCCATTCGTTCCAAACCAAATGTTTCCATCTTTGTCTTCAATAATTGTTTTAATTACATTTCCACATAGCCCGTTTTCGGTTGTATAGTTTGTAAATGATTTTCCGTCAAATTTAGAAACTCCATTGCCATAGGTTCCAAACCAAAAATTTCCTTTTTTATCTTTACAAATGCTTAAAATTACTTCTTTGGGCAACCCTTGTTCATTGGTATATACCGTTACTTCGTTGTTTGTATTTATTTTTAGTACGCCTGCATAAGTTCCTAACCAAACATTGTCTTCACTATCTGTATACATGCTTCTAACATGAGCAATATAGTGGTCTATCATAAAATTTTCGAACTTGTTGTTTGAGTGTTTAATTAGTGTATTGCTAGTTCCAAACCATTTATCACCTTTTTTTGTTTCTGTCATTGACCATACACGTCCAATAATTCCATTTTCTGGGGAATAAACGTTTGTTGCATTACCGTAATATTTATTTAAACCACTTCCCGCAGTTCCAATCCAAAAGCTACCGTTTTTATCATTTATAAAACTGTAGATGATATCACTAGCTAACCCATTTTTTTTGTGATAATTTTTGAAAGATACCGAGTCTAAATTGTTTTTATCCCAAAAGTATCTGCTAAGTCCACCGCCTGTTGCAAGCCATATTGCACCCTCATTGTCTTTGTTTATTTGATGGATAACAGTATGTTGTATATCCTGTTGTTTAGAGTAGTTTACAATGGGTGTGGTAATAATTTTATTGTTTTCAATATCGCACCTAAATAAGCCATTTCCTAGGGTTCCAATCCATAGTGTGCCATTATTGTCTTCTAATATTGATGCCACCATTTCCGCTGGAAAGGAAGAATCTTTAATAAAATTTTCGAAAATTATTTTCCCTGATGAATAGCTGTTCCAAGGTAGTTTTGATATACCTTTTCGTGTGGCAAAGAATAAGTTGTTTTTATTATCTTTTGTAGCAGTTAAAATAAAATCATTTTGAAGTCCATCTTTTGTGTAAAAGTTGGTAAACGTAATTTCTTTTTTGATGTCGTTCGTTTTGCTATTAATACTACATCTACTTAACCCTTTATCTGTTCCAATCCAGAGATCGTTGTTTTTATCTTCAACTATACAATATACGGCATTTCCTGCAAGTCCTTCGTTTGTGGAATAGTTGATAAATTTTTTACCATCGTACTTACTTACCCCATTTCCATTAGTTCCAATCCATATATCCCCATTCATGTCTTCTTTTATACACTTTATAAGGTTGCCTGCAAGACCTTGTGTTGTTGTATAATTGATTACCTGCTTTCCATTATACTGACATATTCCTCCACCAGAGGTCCCAAACCAAGTGTTTCCATATTTATCAGTGTAGCCACATGAAATGATAGTATATGTAATGTTTTGGTCTTGATTATAGTTTTTATGAAAGGCAATATCGCTTGCATTGCTGGTGTTCAATAGAAACTCCAGAGGTGGGTTTACTGTAATTTTTGTTCCAATACTTTTATTGTTTATAGGATAGCTCTTTTCTCCTTTTAATGGGATTTTGAACGTTAGCGGTGCTTTGCAACTATCTAAATAAATAGTTTTAGGTGTTTTTTTCTCTGTTATTCTAACAGGTTCTTTTACATTAAACTCTTGTTCTGTGTTTTTTGTTTTTTGAGGGGTGCAAAATGAAAAAAAAGTGAATATTATTGTTGCTAAAGTGCAATACCAATAAGTTTTTAAATGTTTTTTCATTTATGAGGCAATACTTTTTCTTTCTACAAAAAAAGGGTGTTGTTATCGACACCCTTTTTTGTAAAAATATTATTTACTTAGTTCAGCATAGTATTTATAGAAATAAGGAATAGTTTCAATACCTTTAAAGTAGTTAAATACACCATAGTGTTCATTAGGAGAGTGTATGGCATCAGAGTCTAATCCAAAGCCCATTAAAACAGAATCTAATCCAAGTTCGGATTTAAACATCGCAACAATTGGAATGCTGCCTCCGCTACGTACCGGAATGGGTTTTACACCAAATGTGCTTTCCATTGCTTTACTTGCAGCTTTATAAGCTATTGAGTTGTGTGGTGTTACAACTGGCTCGCCACCGTGATGGGGTTTAACTTTTACTTTTACGGATTTTGGAGCGATGCTTTCAAAGTAGTTTTTAAACAATTCGGTTATTTTATCGCTGTTTTGATGAGGCACTAGGCGCATTGATATTTTAGCATATGCTTTTGATGCAATTACTGTTTTAGCACCTTCGCCTGTGTATCCACCCCAAATGCCATTAACATCCAATGTAGGGCGTATAGAGTTTCTTTCGTTTGTAGAATAGCCATCTTCGCCATGTATATCCGATAAATCCAATGCTTTTTTGTATTCATCAATGCTAAATGGCGCTTTTGCCATTTCAGCACGCTCTTCGGCACTTAATATTTCAACATCATCATAAAACCCTGGTATTGTTATGTGATTTTTATCATCCTTCATTTTTGCAATCATTTCGCACAAAATGTTGATAGGATTAGCAACAGCGCCACCGTATAATCCTGAATGCAAATCGCGATTAGGGCCAGTAACCTCTACTTCAATATAACTTAAACCTCTTAGCCCAACTGTAATAGAAGGGATATCGTTAGCAATAATTCCTGTATCGGAAATTAAGATAACATCGGCTTTTAGTTTTTCTTTATTTGCTTTTACAAAGGTTCCTAAATTATCGGAGCCAACTTCTTCTTCGCCTTCAATCATAAACTTAATGTTGCAAGCTAAAGAGTTTGTTTGCATCATTAATTCAAATGCTTTTACATGCATATACATTTGACCTTTATCATCGCAAGCTCCACGTGCATATATTTTGCCATCTTTAATAACTGGTTCAAACGGGCCTGAATGCCATAATTCAATTGGGTCGGCCGGCTGTACATCATAATGACCATAAACTAAAACCGTTGGTAGTTTTGGGTCAATAATTTTTTCGCCATAAACTATAGGATAGCCCGCTGTTGGGCATATTTCAACATTGTCAGCTCCTGCGCTTACTAATTTTTCTTTAATTAAATCGGCAGTTTTAAATACATCTGCTTTATATTTAGGATCGGCACTAACGGACGGAATTCTTAATAATTCAAATAATTCGCTTAAAAAACGGTCTTTGTTTGCTTCTATATAAGCATTAATAGTATTGCTACTCGTTACTGTTGTTGTGTTCATTGTTAGCTTTGATGTAAATTAATTATAAGTGCTAGTTTGGCATTGTTTTTACCAAATTAGATAGTAAATATACATAATAATATTCATTTATCAGCTTGAATATAACATCTGATTACATCAAATAATGTAGATTTGTTACATAAAAAAAGTACAATGAATACTTCAGCTGGTTTTGTGTCAAAACTTACTTCCGATAACGGGATTAATTATATTAATATAGGTTTAATGCTAATAAGTTTAGTGTTGGCATACATTATTCCATTCGAACTTTTTTTGTTTTCGTATGCAGTATTGGGGCCATTACATTATTTAACAGAAATATCGTGGTTAGAAAAGAAAAACTTTTTTGTTAAATCCAAAAAAGATATTTGGTTGTTTGTTTTGCTGGTGTTGTTTATTACCATTGGGCTTTTTAATTCTCAGTCTAAGGTAAATTTTTTTCTTGGTAGTTTTATTTTTTCAGGATTTATTTATGCTTTAATAATACTTTATGTAGAAAAGTTGGCTTTGAAGCTGGTTCTTGTTTTGTTTACTTTTATATTTTCTATTGTGTTTAAATTAAACACGTATCCTGGCTTTTTATTTTTATTGTTTGCAGTTTGGTTGCCAACTATTATACATGTGTTTGTATTTACGGGAGCATTTATATTATATGGGGCCTTAAAAAATAAAAGTAAATCAGGTATGTTATCTTTGTTTGTGTTTGTTGCTTGTGCTATAACTTTCTTTGTTTATATTCCTGATGTTAACTTGTTTTTTGTTTCCGATTATATTAAAAAGGCATATTCGTTTTTTAGAATAGTGAACACCTCACTTTACGAGTTGTTTGGCTATGGTGCTTTACGTGTTGACGATTCGGCTATTTATATTAATTCTAATGCTATTGCAATTATGCGTTTTATTGCATTTGCATACACGTACCATTATTTAAATTGGTTTTCCAAAACGTCTGTTATTAAGTGGAATAATATTTCTAAAAAACGGATGACAGTTATATTGATTTTATGGCTTGTTTCTGTACTATTATATATATATAGTTATAAAGTAGGTTTTTATGCATTGTTTTTGCTCAGTATGCTTCATGTATTTTTTGAGTTCCCGCTCAACCACCAAACCTTTATAGGTATTGGCAAAGAGGCGAGAAAAATTATATCGCAATAGCTTTTTTGTGTACTCCAATAAACATTAGGTATAAATTTATCATAATAAGTACGTGAGCTAAGTCTAAGTGGTTAAAATAATCGTGTGGCGATAATTTGCTAATATTTACTCCTGCTGTTACAAACAATACTGCAATACCATAAGCTATCCATAAGTTTTCTTTATTTGTTTTAGAAGCGTTAAAATGAATAATCATGATGGGGATTAAGGCAATTGCATTATTTATTACTACAACCAAAAAGTTTTGAAATACAAAAACAGCTATTATTGATAGTACAACTTGAATAATGTAGCTGTTTCTCCAATATAGTTGTTTTTTTGAATTCAATAATGCCGAGTTAAGGGTTGCTTGTTGCATATTATATATAGCAATCATATTTAATACTTGCATACTCAACCAAAATAACTTGTAGCCAAAGCCCGCATGAATTTCAAAAAAACCATGCGAGCATCCACCAATAAAAGAGCCTAAAGCCATGAAACCATAGAAGTATTTCCAATAAGTTGTACTTGTGCTTTTATTTGAAAATTTGTTTAATTTCAAATAAAAATAAATACAAAGGCCTGAGATTATGAAATCTGTAAGGGTTGTTATTGGTTCGTGAATAGCAAAAGAAGCTATATGTATAGTGGTATCTTTAATGGGTGACATTGGGTGCAAAAATAATAATTATACTTTTATTTATAATATGTTTTATAAAAAATGAACCTAAGTCCACTTTTTATATTGTTTTTTATTAAAACAGTATTAGCTACGCTCATTTAAATCTTATTTCATTATAATCAATCAATATTAGTAACTTTGTTCTATGCTAAAAAGATTTTATTTAAAACATCATACATTCCACATCAAAGCCATTTTTATGGTATTAAAAGATGTGTTTGAGAAAAATGAGTATGCCGATAAGGCAATAGAAAAAGTAATGCGTGCCAATAAAAGGTGGGATGTGAAAGAGCGAAGTTTTGTTTCAGATGTTTCTTACGATATTATAAGAAATTGGCGCTTGTTAACAACTGCCGCTGGTGTAGAAACAAAACTTACAGACAATGCGCTTTGGAACATTTTTGGAACCTATCTTATTTTTGATGGTTACAACTTACCAGAAAGCAATTATTTTAAAGGGCTGAACGAAAAGAAAACAATTTCACAACTTGAAAAATTTCATAAAATTCGAAAAATAAGAGAGTCTGTTCCTGATTGGTTAGATAAAGTTGGTGAAGCTGAATTAGGTAAAGATTGGGATAAAACCATTAGAGCCCTTAATCAGCGCCCGTCAATTATATTGCGTGCCAATACGCTTAAAATAACTCCCAAAGATTTACAACAAAAATTAGAGGAAGAAAAAATTTCCGACACTTCTCTCATTTCTTGGGCGCCAGATGCTGTAGAATTAAAGTTTCAGCGAAATGTATTCAGAACGCAGGCATTTCATGATGGTTTGTTTGAAGTTCAGGATGCCGCATCACAAATGGTTTCAGATTTTTTAAATGTTGAACCAGGTATGCGTGTTGTTGATGCTTGCGCTGGAGCAGGGGGTAAAACACTACACATTGCAGCCATTATGAAAAACAAAGGCCGCATTATTGCACTTGATGTGAAAGACAGAAAATTGCAAGAGTTGAAAAGAAGAGCCACAAGAGCTGATGTGCGGATTGTTGAAACAAGAGCCATAGATTCTTCTAAAGTAATAAAACGTTTAAAAGCTACAGCGGATAGATTATTGTTGGATGTGCCGTGTACAGGATTAGGCGTGTTGCGCAGAAATCCTGATAGTAAATGGAAGCTAACAGAAGATGAATTGAATAAAGTAAGAGCACTTCAGCGAGAGATACTTTCAAATTTTTCTGAAATTACAAAAGTTGGCGGTAAAATGGTTTATGCAACATGTAGCATTTTGCCATCGGAAGGAGAAGAACAAGTAAAGTGGTTTTTAAATCAAAATCAAGATAATTGGAATTTTGTTGGCGAAAAGCGCTATTTGCCGGATGTTCATTATGCTGATGGTTTTTACATGGCACTGTTAGAGCGATTAAAATAATTGTGTTTTCAATTGTTTAGTGTTTGTGTAAATTGACTGAAATTTATTTTTTTTCGTTTTAAAAATCATTTTTCAACATTCAATTAAAAAAAATAATTTCTTTTTTTGATTGAAAATAATCACATAAAATAATTTAACAGTTGATGTTGTGTGTGTGTGAAAAAGTAAAACAAAAAATCAATATATTGGTATCTTTCTTTAAATTCAATGGTTTTGGAGGTGGTTGGTTGTTGTTTTAAAATAAAAATAATGTTGTGTTGATTTTGTTTTTGTTGTTTGGAAAGTTGAGTGTGCAATTTCAAGTGTTGTTATCAACAAAAAAGTGTTGATAAAATAAGATGTGATTTTTAGTTTTGTGTTGATAATTTTTTTTACTTCGTGTCATAATAATTTAATAAACAAAAACCATGGCAAAAGCAGTAGCAAAAAAAGCAGCTCCTAAAAAAGCAGCAGCTAAAAAAGTAGCAAAAAAAGCAGCTCCTAAAAAAGCAGCTAAAAAAGCAGCTCCTAAAAAAGCAGCTAAAAAGTAAAAAGAGGGCTCGTAAGAGCCTTTTTTTTTGCCTTTACTTTTCCTTCAACTCCTCACCCAATATTATTAAAGGCCTTAAAACGCATTGTTTTTAACCACACCAATACCCGATTGATTATTTAGCGTTATCTTCCCCTCAATAAAAGTAATTCCACTAAACAGGTTGTTTTTTATTAATAGTGGTCCATCTAAATCAGCATAATCAACCAGCGGAGATAATTGTGCTGCTGCCGATACTCCACAGTATGTTTCACTCATGCAACCAATAAGTACTTTTAAATTTAATTCACGTGCTTTGTCAATCATTTTTTTTGCTTCAAACATTCCACCACATTTCATTAGTTTTATGTTAATCCCGTGGTAGCAGTTTTTAATACTATCAATATCTGAAAACGTTTGTACGCTTTCATCGGCAAACAATGGCAGCGGACTTCTTTCGTAAAGCCAAAAGGCGTCATCCAATTTGTTTTTAGGCATTGCTTGTTCAATAAATAATACGTTCTTGTTAGCAAGCCATTCTATCATTTTTAGAGCTTCTTCTTTGTTGTTCCACCCTTGGTTAACATCTACTGCAATTGGTTTATTTGTTATGCTTCTAATTGTTTCTATTACGGTTTTATCTGAATTTCCGTTTAGTTTTACTTTGAGTATTTTAAATGGGCTTGCTTCATCAACTTTTTGTTTTATTACCGCAGGTTCATCAATGCCAATAGTATAAGTTGTATAGGGTGTAAATGTATTGTTACATCCCAATAATTCCCAACAAGGTTTATTGTTTAGTTTTCCATATAAGTCGTGAAGTGCAATATCTATTGATGCTTTTGCTGCAGTGTTGCCTTTTTCTATCGCATCAATTTTATTTAGAATATTTTCAATATTAAAAGGTGGTTTTATGAGACGAAGTACATTTGATGCTTTATTTAAAAATTGCATAACACTATCTTGCGTTTCTATTAAATAGGGGGGTAAGCAAGCTTCGCCATATCCAACAAGGCCTTCGTATTCTAACTCTGTTAATACAATTGCTGTTGAATCTCTGGTTCCATGGGCAATTTTAAATGGCCTTTTAAAATAAAGGGTGTGTGGCGAGTAGTTAAGTTTCATAAATTACTTTAAATACTGTAAATACAAATTGTTAAAAGCTGTTTTTTTACTTTGTTATAGCAGTAAAATACAACAAAATAACGTTCAAAAGTACGATTATTCAAATACTTTTAGTAAAACATAAAAGGTAGATACTTACTTATTATATTTGTAGAATAAATAAAAAAATAAGAAACAAATGAAAAAAACACTTTTACTTATTGCAACACCTGTTGTTTTGTTTTTAGCAAGTTGTGGCGGTTCTAAATCAGATGAAAAAACAACCATTCCAGGTATGGTTGAAACTGTAATTAAAGTTAATAGTAATGAATTGTATATAATGATTCCCGATTCTACTAAAGGTTTGGCTGAAATTACAGAACAGCCGTGGGGGGCTACTGAAATTAAGGTGGGAGCTGATTTTCACATTTCTGTAGAAGAAAATGAAGGAGACATTGCATTGATGAAAACTGATATTACAGGAAACGAAGTGTTTAAATTGCAGCGATACATAAAAGATGAACCAACATTACTTTTTTGGGAAGCTAAAAACGAAAATATGCCAGATGCCCGTTTCCATTTTTATTCTATTGTAAAAATAGCTAACACAAGTTACGTAGTAAAGGATGTTGAGCGATTAGAGGCATATAACGAAAAAGCAGTTCAGTCAATGGTTGATGCCTCTTTAACATTAAAACCTAAAAATACCGATAAACCTAATTCATAGGTTTATAAACATAAGTAGTCAATATTTTTAACTAATTATATAAAAAAACAAATGGGAACAGATAGATTTGAAGCTCATGATTATTATTTAATGGATGAGTTATTAACTGATGAACATAAACTTATTCGTGAAACAGCCCGTGCATGGGTAAAGAAAGAAGTTACTCCTATTGTAGAAGAGGCTTGTCAAAATGCAAAATTTCCTAAGCAATGGATAAAAGGCATTGCTGAGATTGGTGGTTTTGGTCCATACATTCCAACAGAATATGGTGGCGCTGGCTTGGATCAAATATCGTACGGTATTATTATGCAAGAGTTAGAGCGTGGCGATAGTGGTTTACGCTCTACAGCATCTGTTCAAAGTTCATTGGTAATGTATCCTATATATACGTATGGTACCGAAGAGCAAAAACGCAAATACCTACCTAAGTTAGCTGCTGGCGATATGATGGGCTGTTTTGGATTAACCGAGCCCGACCATGGTTCAAATCCAAACGGAATGATTACAAACATTAAAGATAAAGGCGATCATTATTTATTGAATGGTGCTAAAATGTGGATATCAAATGCTCCGTTTGCTGATATTGCAGTAGTATGGGCAAAAGATGAAGCTGGCGATATACGTGGTATGGTAGTTGAAAGAGGGTGGGAAGGATTTACAACGCCTGAAACACATGGCAAATGGAGTTTAAGAGCAAGTGCAACAGGCGAATTGGTTTTTTCAAATGTAAAAGTGCCGAAAGAAAATATTTTTCCAACCATTAAAGGATTAAAAGGCCCATTGGGTTGTTTAAATTCTGCGCGTTATGGTATTGCTTGGGGAGCTATTGGTGCTGCAATGGATTGTTACGATTCAGCTTTGCGTTATTCAAAAGAGCGTATTCAGTTTGGAAAACCAATTGCAGGTTTTCAGCTTACACAAAAAAAATTAGCTGAAATGATTACCGAAATCACAAAAGCACAATTGTTAACTTGGCGCTTAGGAGTATTGAAAAACGAACACCGTGCTACACCAGCTCAAATTTCAATGGCAAAAAGAAACAATGTGAATATGGCACTACAAATTGCCAGAGAAGCACGCCAAATACACGGTGGAATGGGTATTACAGGTGAGTACCCAATCATGCGCCACATGATGAATCTTGAGTCGGTTGTAACGTATGAAGGAACACATGATATTCATTTGTTAATTACAGGTATGGATGTTACAGGAATAAATGCATTTCAATAATCATTATAAATAATTAAAGATAAACCGAACATGAAAAAAATTATAGTATTACTTACCTCTCTTGTAGCTTTTCTTGCAACAAGTTATGCTCAAAATACGGTTGTTCCTCGTCAGGAAATTATTAACCTTTCGGCTGAGCGTTTCAAAATAATTACTGCAAACGATAAAGGCCAAGGCGTTATTATTGATTTGCGCACTACCGATGAAATGAAAAAAGGTTATATTAAAGGTGCTGTTCAACTTGATTTTTTGGCGAAAGATGCCGAAGCACAAATTGATAAGTTAGATAAAAATAAAGTATATTACATTTATTGTGCTGCTGGTGGTAGAAGTGCTGATGCTGCCGAGTATATGAAAACAAAAGGCTTTATGCGTGTTTATAACCTTGAAAAAGGATTTTCGGAATGGGAGAAAAAAGGTTATCCTGTAGAGAAAAAATAATACCATTTTACAATTCATAAAAGCACCATGGTGAATAACTATGGTGCTTTTTTTAATCCAACCTATTTCATGATAAGCTTTCTAAAACCGCCCGTACATACAACACCTTTGACCCAAGAAAAAATTGACCTCACCTATAAACGATTGCGTTTTCAGGTTTTTATGGGTATTTTCTTAGGTTATGCTGGATATTATTTAGTGAGAAAAAATTTTTCCTTGGTTATGCCCGACCTTATTGCACAAGGCTATTCAAAGGGAGAGTTGGGTATCATTGCATCTGCGGTTTCTATTTCTTATGGTATTAGCAAGTTTGTAATGGGCGGTGTATCCGATAGAAGCAATGCACGTACGTTTTTGAGCTTAGGATTATTGCTTTCAGCGCTTACTATTTTGGGTTTTGGTACTATTCCTGTTTTAACTTCTACTGTAACCATCATGTTTATTACCATGTTTGTAAATGGTTGGTTTCAGGGCATGGGTTGGCCTCCATCGGGGCGAGTAATGGTGCATTGGTTTTCTACAAAAGAGCGTGGTACTAAAATGTCGATTTGGAATGTTGCACACAATGTGGGTGGCGGACTTATTGGACCGTTAGCGGTATTGGGTGTTGCTATTTTTGGCGATTGGCAAAGTAAAATATATTTTCCTGCGCTTATTGCAATTGTATTTGCTTTTATTGCATACTTATTAATTAGAGATACACCTCAAAGTTGTGGATTGCCCAATATAGAAGCGTATAAAAACGATTATCCAAAAGATTACGAACAGAGCCACGAGCAAGAGTTTTCTACCCGCGAAATATTTGTTACACATGTTTTGAAAAATAAATTACTCTGGTTAATAGCTGTTTCAAATGCTATGATTTACTTGGTGCGCTATGGTGTGTTGGATTGGGCACCTACTTATTTAGAAGAAGCAAAAGGGTTTTCAATTAAAGAATCGGGATGGGCCTATTTTGCATACGAGTGGGCGGGTATACCTGGTACTTTATTGTGCGGTTGGATTTCTGACAAAATTTTTTCGGGACGAAGAGCTCCTGCCATTGTTATATATATGCTGTTGGTAATGATTGCCATTTTTGTTTATTGGAAAAATCCAGCAGGTAATATTTGGGTAGATAATATTGCGTTGATAGCCATTGGTTTTTTAATTTATGGGCCAGTAATGTTGATAGGCGTGCAAGCGTTAGATTTGGTTCCAAAGAAAGCTGCAGGAACAGCTGCCGGACTTACCGGTTTGTTTGGCTATTTGGGGGGTGCATTATTTGCAAATATTGCAATAGGATTTTTGGTTGATAAATGGGGCTGGGATGCTGCTTTTTATTTGATGTTAGCAGCTTGTATAATATCCATTATAGTTACCTTGTTTACATGGAAAAAAGAAAAGTTGAGGTTGGTATAAAAACAAAGTATATGCTCAAAACAATTGTACTGTACTAGTTTTTAATTGTAACGTAAGCTTTTTGTGTGTAAGAAAGCATTTTGCTAGTTTTCCTTAAATGCCTGCGGATTCTTTTTTCTGAAAATAGCACTAGCGCCTAATGATAGAAGCAAGCCAATCATAAATGTCGACATTAATACTCTAAACGAACTAAAGTAACTAATAACAAGTTCTACATTTTTAGGAACATCTTCCTCTTTTACATTTGCCAAAGCCATTGATTTTTTTGCTTCGCTTACAAAATAGTCAATAGCATCTGGCACTAAAAATTTATAATAAATAGAGTTGAAAATCGCTATCAGTGCAGATAGTAGAATGCTGTATAGTACTCCAGCTTTTAAGGCATCCCTGAACTCAATAAAGCCACCACTGTTTCTTCGTTCAAAATAAATAGATAGTGGTGCACCAATTAATAATAATCCTAAGGTAATGTAATAACGATAGTGTTCTATGTTAAACGAGTAATAGTTCAATGATTTAGCAATCATATACCATGCAGCGCAATTAATAAGTCCTGCAATAATTGCGAATTTTACACTTAAGCTTATTTTCATGTATTACAATAATTGTATAAATCAATTCAACATTGTTTATTTTAAGCAATATTTAACTATCCGTTCATAGAAATCAAAAACTCTTCGTTTGTTTGGGTGTTCTTCATGCGGTCTTTCATAAATTCCATTGCTTCTACAGGATTCATATCCGATAGGTGTTTGCGTAAAATCCAAACTCTTTGAAGCGTTTCTTTATCTACCAATAAATCATCTCTTCTGGTACTTGAAGCAATAATATCAATTGCCGGGTAAACACGTTTGTTGGCAATTTTACGATCAAGTTGAATTTCTGAGTTTCCTGTACCTTTAAACTCTTCAAAAATAACTTCATCCATTTTTGAACCCGTTTCGGTAAGTGCTGTAGCAATAATAGTAAGTGAACCACCGCCTTCAATTTTTCGTGCAGCACCAAAAAAGCGTTTTGGTTTGTGCAATGCATTTGCATCCACACCACCGCTCAATACCTTCCCTGATGCAGGTTGTACTGTATTATATGCACGTGCTAAACGAGTAATCGAATCCAATAAAATACATACATCATGTCCGCATTCAACCATACGTTTTGCTTTTTCTAAAACAATATTTGCAATCTTTACATGACGGTCCGCAGGTTCATCAAAAGTAGAAGCAATTACTTCAGCCTTTACGCTACGTGCCATATCTGTAACCTCTTCCGGACGTTCGTCAATCAATAAGATAATCAAATACGTTTCTGGATGATTAGCCGCAATAGCATTGGCAATATCTTTTAATAAAACGGTTTTACCAGTTTTGGGTTGAGCAACAATAAGCGCACGTTGGCCTTTACCAATAGGAGTTATAAGGTCAACAATACGCGATGAAAAATTTTGTTGTGGATGACCTGTCATCTGAAATTTTTCATAAGGGAAAAGAGGAGTTAAATAATCAAAAGGCACTCTATCTCTTACAAATGCTGGCTCACGACCATTTATTTTTTCAACTTTAATCAAAGGAAAATATTTTTCACCCTCTTTGGGTGGGCGAATGCTGCCACGCACAGTATCTCCTGTTTTTAAACCAAACAATTTTATTTGAGATTGAGAAACGTATACATCATCGGGTGAAGTAAGGTAATTATAGTCTGACGAACGTAAAAATCCATAACCGTCAGGCATTGTTTCCAAAACGCCTTCGCTAACTACAATACCATCAAAGTTATACAACTCTTGTTGTTGTTTGTGATGATTGTGTTGTTGATTGTTGTGGCGATTTCTGTTCTGAAAATCTTTGCGTTCAGCAGGATTATTTTCGTTGCTGTGCTCTGATACAGTATTTGTAGCTGATTCAGTAGTTACTGGTGGAGTAAATTCATTATTGAAATTAGTATTTACAACAGGATTTTCTGGAGTTGTAGTAGCTGCTTCCGAAATAATATTGGGTTGTTTTTCTTCAACCTTTGGTTCTATATGAATTGGGAATTCATCTTCATGAAAAAATGAAGGTGTTATTTCCTTTGTTTTGGGTTCAATATCTATGTTGTCTAAACGTACTTTACGAGGGCGTAATGTACGCTCTTTTGATTCGCCCGCATCTACATTGTCTTTTTTATCTTCTTTTGTAGTATTGGTCGTTGTTGACTGACTTTCTATAATTTTAGAAATCAGCTCTTGTTTTTTTAATGTTTCGAATTTAGGAATGTTTAAGCTTTTTGCAATTTCTCTAAGCTCTCCAACAAGCTTGTTGTTCAATTCGGTATTATCGTGCATAAAATAAATGGGGTTTTGTTAAAAATAAATCAATTCAGATTGAATGGATTATTGAGGAAAATGTTAATAGCTAATATTATTATAGTTGATGTTAAATGTTTAAAAGAATGTGTTTGTGATTTTGGTTATAAGAAATTGTAACCTTAGAAACGTGATACAATGATAGTGATTTTTTTTAAATCTAACAACTATTTCAATGTAAAAATATTGAAAACGGTTTGTTTTTTAATTTACATAATTCCTTTTCACTTTCTCAACAAGCTCGAAACCAATGTCATTAAGTTGAGGATGCTAACGCACATATTTCGACAGGCTCAAAGGATGACCGCGCGCAGTCAGTCTGAGTAAGCCTTTGGTGAGCTTGTCGAACCATCGAAGACTGTGCGAGGGCTTTTTTTGTATTTCCTTAACTTAATTACATTGAGCTCGAAACAACAGCACGCAAGGTTATTTCGAGTTTATCGAGAAATAAGCGATTGGCATTTTTTGTAAACAATTCTAATAAAAACTAAAGAGCGGCTAATTAATTGATAGTGAACTACTTGTTATTTGTTCTTGCATCCCTGTAAGCTCAGCACTTATTGTCCATAGTTTTTCTTTTAAACCTTCAGTTTTAGCATAGCGCGAATAGTTTTTTTCTTTGCAATCAGAAAAATATTTTCCAGAAATATTTTTTACTTCATCCGATGTTGCCAAGTAAATAGATGTTTTTGCTCCATCGACAATGCTAATTGATGAAAAGGTTTTAAAATAAGCCCAAGCTAACTTGTATAAAAATCCACTGTTTTTGCTTCCAATATCTGTTTTTACTCGCCCGGGATGTAATGCATTTACCGTTATTTCTGTATTTTTTAATCGTTCGGCAAGTTCTATTGTAAAAAGCACGTTACACAATTTAGAGCGTTCGTAAGCTTTTAAACCAACGTAGTTCCATTCCATAAATAAATCATCAAAATCAATTCGTCCTTTGTAGTGCGAGTCGGATGCTACGTTTACAATACGTGCACAGCTTGCTTTTTTTAGTAAATCGAGTAGGAGATGTGTTAACAAAAAATAATTAAGGTGATTGGTTGCAAATGTAAGTTCAATGTTGTCGGTTGAAAGCTGTCGTTCTTGAAAAACTGCGCCAGCATTGTTGATTAACACATCCAGTTTATTAATTTTTTCATTTATTTCCTTTGCAAGTGTTCTTACACTAGCTTGTGAAGATAAATCGGCAACAAAGTAAAATACATTTTCATTGCCACTGTATGTTTTTATTTCTGCAACAGCTGTTTCTGATTTATCCTTGCTACGGCCAACAATATAAATGTTCGCTCCTTTTTTTGCGAGTTGTTTTGCCGTTTCAAGTCCTATTCCAGCTGTAGCACCAGTAATGAGTACGTTTTTGTTTGTCATTTGTTTACTTTTCTCTGTGGTTTTTTGTGTTCCACTCCTTTTTTATGCGGTGTAATTTTAAAACACTGTTACACTTAGTTTCGCATGGAAAACACAGAGTTGTATCGAGTGCTGTATTAAAAATATTATTCTATAAACTCCCATGCAGATTTGTAAGCATTGATACTTTCAATATAATCTAAAAAATCTTTATAAAACGGATGATTTGCCAGTGTAGCACTATCGCCTATTACAACTAATTTTTTCTTAGCACGTGTAAGTGCTACATTCATTCTGCGAATATCACTTAAAAATCCAATCTCCATCAATTCATTACTTCTCACTAGGCTAATGTATATAATATCACGTTCTTGTCCTTGAAATCCATCAACCGTTTTTATGGCTATTGATTTTCTAAAGTGGGTTAATTCTTCGTCTTCGTTGATTTGATTGGTAATGTATTGCACCTGTTCTTTGTAAGGCGAAATAACACCAATGGTAATATTTTCGGATGTTTTATTGGCTTGTACAAATTGTTCCAACACTAACTTTAAATGCTTAATCAGCAATTGAGCCTCTTCTGGGTTTGCAATACTTAAACTTTCGGGGTTAACAATTTCGTTATAACCACAACCTGCAGTGTCAATAAAATCAATAGCTGTGTTAAGCAAGTAATCATCTGTATTGTAACTCAATACTTGCTTTTTTACACTATCATCAGCAATTAAGTTGTTACCATAAAATTTTTTGTTAGAAAAATTCATGATGTTTTCATTCATTCTATACTGTGTATTCAGCATAACAGAACAGTTATTTAATTGCATACACTGTTCAAACAATGTTTTGCTAAAGCCTTGTGCTTCGGCTTGTTTCGATTTAACGGTAGGTGGCAACTGAAAGTGGTCGCCAGCAAAAATTACACGGTCGCTACGTGTAATGGGTATCCAGCACATGGGTTCTAATGCTTGTGCTGCTTCGTCAATAAATACAGTACTAAAATGTTTGTCGCGCATCATTTTACTTGCCGAAACCACAGGTGTGCAAGCAATTACTTGTGCTTTATCAAACTGTTCATCAAAAATATAATCTTCCAACACACGAGCTTCTTGCACTATTTTTTTTGCTTCGGCATATAGTAGTTGACGCTGTTCGCGCTCTTCTCTGCCAAATGTGCGCTTGTATTTACTTGCCATCCGAAAATATTCTTCGGCTGTTTTGCGGTAATTTTTTAACTCTTTGTACGATTCATGTGCTGCAATTTTTGCATCCAAGGTATTCATTAACACTTCTTCTGAAATACGTGCAGGATTGCCCAAGCGCAACACATTAATACCTTCGCGATGCAGTTTTTCGGTAAGTAAGTCAACCGCTGTGTTGCTTGAACTACATACCAATACTTGTTTTTCTTTTTTTAATGTTTCTCTAATGGCTTGTACCAAAGTGGTTGTTTTTCCTGTACCTGGCGGACCATGAATAATTGCAATATCTTTAGCACTCACAATTTTTTGTACAGCTTCGTTTTGCGAAGCGTTTAGTTTTGCTATTGGTGGATGTGAGTTTGAATTATCAAATGCAGGCGTTGTAAGGCCATACATAATGTCGCGTAGTTTAGCCAGCCTATTATTGCCCGATGCAGCTATTACTTTTTCCAACGCAATCCCCATCTCGCGATAGCTGTTTTCATCAAACAATAAATTTATACCTAGCTTTCCATTATCGCACCAATCGGGCAATTCATCAATAGTAAGTGTTAAGCGTATTTTGTTAGGCCCTAATACTTTTATAATACCATTTATAGGTGTTGCGTCAGTTTCGTTATTCGAAAAAAGTGATGCGTTTTTTCCTCCCGAAAACTGGTGTGGCTCATTGTGATTGGTGGTACGTTCAATGTCTATTGAAATGTATTCGCCAAAGCCAATTTCTGTGTTGGTTATAACTATAGGATACCATGTAACGCCATTTTGTTTGCGGTAGCTGATATTGTTTCTCGAAAAATATTCTTTGTATTGATTAAAATCTTCGTCACGCTCAATCTTTAAAAGCTTTTGCAGTTGTTGTAAGCGTTCAGTTGGTTGTATCATCCCCTAAAAATAGGATTAATCTTTTCTTACACTCAAAATGTGTTTAAAAAAACGTCCTTTAAACTTATTGTGAATTTCATTTGATATAATAAATACATTTTTAGGCTTCTTGATAGAAAAATATTTAATTGATAATCAGGTAGTTGTAAAATTAATGCAAAAATAGTTGATGCAAAATTTGCAAATGCATAATAATCTTATGTATCTTTGAGTTATGTATTCATCAGAACTCGTAAAAGGTACTTTAAAAACGATAGTTTTAAAGTTGTTATCCGAAAACAATCAAATGTACGGATACGAAATCACTCAAAAAGTGAAAGAATTAACAGGTAATAAAATTCAGATTACCGAAGGAGCATTGTATCCAACACTTCATGCATTAGAAGATGATGGGGTAGTAACTACCGAGGTGGTAAACATAGGCAAGCGTGTTCGCAAATATTATAAGCTTACACCGCAGGGAAAAAACAATGCAATGGAAAAGGTAAATGAGTTTGCTGATTTTGTGCGAACCATGCAGTTTTTATTAGACATTAAACCTCAATTAGGGTAATGTATATACTTAGTGAAAAACAAATAGATTACATTCTCAACGATATCAAAGTTCGTGGAGTTGAGATGGAGGACCTGCAGTTAAACCTCCTTGATCATGTTTGCTGTATTATTGAGTATGAGTTAGAGCCCGGTGGCAATTTCGAAACCTTTTATCATCAAACAATTACTCGTTTTTTTAAAAACGAATTGAAAGAGATAGAAGAAGAAACCACCTTATTATTAACCTTTAAACACTATTACGCCATGAAAAAAACAATGAACACAGTGGGCATGATTGCCTCAATCGGAATTGTACTAGGTGCAATCTTCAGATTTCAACATTGGCCAGGAGCAAACGTTATGTTGCTACTAGGAGTAATACTATTTAGTTTTGTGTTTTTACCAATTATGTTTACCCTCAAGCTCCGCGAATCGAAAGAAAAGAAAGATAAACTAATTCTTTTTGTTGGATGTACTACAGGTGTTTTATTTATAGTGGCATCAGTGTTTAAACTCTTGCACTGGCCAGGTGCAAATGTGTTGGTAGGTGCGGCCGCTTTATGTTTGTTTTTTATTTTTATTCCAATGTATTTGTTTACTGGTTTGCGCAATGCCGATACTAAAGTAAATACAATTGTAAATACGGTACTTATTATTGCTGGTTCTGGTTTGTTGATGTCGCTGTCAACCAACCGCATAATCCCTCAAGGTGCAATAGAAGGGATGCGCAATAGCAATATCCGTATTATCGAAAAGATAAAGAAAGTAGAACAACAAAATACTTTATCATACAACGATAGTTTACCTGTTGATATTAAGTATTATCTTACTGAAAGTAGGCTAGCGAAGGAGTATGTTCAACGTATGAAAACTAATTTGATAATGGCTATAGAACATGTGGATGGAGAAAAAGCCGCTACGATGGATGCTAAAGATATTCTCAATTTGGATAATCAAACAATGGCTACAAACTATATGCTAGGACCTGATTTAACTGGAGAAGAGGGCAATTTGAAAAATTTACAAGAAAAATTACATTCCCTTCAGGATAAATTGTCTAAGCTAAAAGATGCTGAAAAAAACAATTGGGAACTTAATGTTGATGTAACTGCCGATGATTTTAAATATGTACCTGCAGGTGTTGCAATAAATGAATTTGCTGAAATAGAATACGAAATCCTGAACATGGATCGCTTGTTGTTAGCGTACTACAGAAACATATTAAATCATTAAACAAAAAAGGCGTTCTCGATGAGGAGAACGCCTTTTTATTGCCTGTTTAATTCAGATAACTAATTAAACATCACTTTTTTACTAAATACTTTGCCTTCTGTTACAATGTTTACAGAGTAAATACCATTTGCCAACGTATCACGATTTAGTGTGTATGAAGTAGCTTTAATGTTGCTTACTGTTTTTACTTTGCGTCCCATTGCATCAAATAACTCTATTGTAGCAAAAGATGAAGTTAGTTTACTAAAATCAATAGTAAATGCATCGGTAGCAGGGTTTGGATATACATTAAACGTAACTTCTGGTGTAGCAATTGTATTTACACTTGTTACAAAGTTTGTAAAATTGCAGTTCAATGGAACTCCACATGTAAAGTGTTCCAAGAAATTACGAATTAAACACACTGTTGTATCATAGTAAGGTTGGTCTGCTTCTGGCACATGGTCATCAACATAGTAAGTTTTGAAACAGTTTGTAACGCCAACTTCATCAGCGCGTTGCATTACACTTCCACTACCATCAATAACTTGTATTGGAAACGTGCTTGGAGGGCTTAAATAAATCAATTCAGTACCATAAGGAACAGTTCCATCGCCTGTGGCATGTGAACTGAATAGTGGTATATCGTTTGCTTCAATCATTGCTGTATCTAATAAAGCACCAGAAAGGTTAATCAACGCTTTTACTTTTGAAGAATAGCCTTGGTTTCCGCTTAAGCCTTCAATACCACCACCTAATCCTTTTTGGCCGGTAACGTTGCCTTGTGTTACTCCTGTTGTGTCAATGTATGAAGGAAACTCTTCTGGTTTATCCATATAGCCTAAATGCAATGCAATAATACCACCAGCAGATGCACCACCAAAGTAAATTTGGTTAGTGTCAATTTTATAGGTATTACCACCTTCGGTATAGTTTTTACGGAAATAGCGCACTGCAGCTTTTGCATCATGCACAGCACGCATTACTGCTGCACCAGCATCGTTTGAATCGGGGCCAGGAAAAGGTAAATCCGTCATAAACAAACGATAGTCAATAGATGCTGTAACGTAGCCCATTTTAGCAAAATCGGTTGCTATTTTTACCATAGGAGCATCTGATTTGCTTCCTCCAACAAAACTTCCACCGTGTGTCCAAATAATTAACGGACGTTCAGCTAATGTATCGCCTTGTGGTTGGTATACATCAAGTTTTAATGTTGCAGTACTTCCACTAAATGTTATGTTGCTTCCGTAAGTAACGTTGCTTGTAACATCAACACCTGTAAAAACGTAGTCGTGGTAACGGTTTTCAGCACATTGTGCATTTACTTGGCCAGCTGAGGCAGCAATAAATAACCCAGCTGTAAATAGTTTGTACATTTTTTTCATAAGCAGATAATAGTGTGTGTTAGTGTAATAATAGTGTTACCATTAATTAATGGTAGTTTATTGGCTCAAATAATTGTATTTATAAAGGTAACAAAATAGATTTATAAAAACAAATTGTTAAGAAATTGTTTTTTTTAGACAATAAAAAAATGGCGGTTTATAATACAAGGGTTTAAGTTTAGGGGAATATCGTTTACTAGATGTGCTAAAATGGGTGCTCTTTGTTGTTTAAATGCCAATTGTAATTGACAGTTCGAATGCCTCGCACTTTTTATTGTAGGAAATTGTAAACCGATTTTGGGCCTATGGTTTTGTTTTTGTATAAATTCCTGTATAGGGGTTATTTTCTAATCACGTTAAAACTACCACATCCGTCTGTTACAATTTTTCCTCTTATGGTGTTTGGGTTTATTAATTCTCCTTCCAAATCAACCATGATATAGTTGTTGGGTTGCTTCAACCATTTTTTTTGAGTAATGATTATTTTGCCAGAAGTGTTAAACGTTCCAGTAAAAGAAAACTTTCCAGCTTTAGCATTTAGGTTAGATGGTAGTGGATAAAATTTGAAAGTGCCACAAAACGTTCCATTTGATTTGCCTTTTATTTTTAATGTAACACCCGTTTCGCCTTGTCTACAAAAGTAGCTCCCTTTCCATTTTCCGTTTAATTTTTTAGCATTTTGTGCATGAACAAATACACTAATTAGTAGTATAATTGATAGAATAAGATACTTTTTCATTTTGTTGTCTGACAATAGGTTTGTGCTATACGTTTACAATAATAATTGTATAGCTTTATGTTCTATTGTTTAAGGTGTTTGTAGCCTTTAGAAAGGTATAAATGATTTAAATTCTAATTGAATAATACAAATTTGTTTTTGCTCACTATTAAAACATAAAGTAAAATATTGCATATTGTATTAATGAACAACTTGCAATCTTGAAGAAAATCCGTTATCCATTTTAAGGATGTAAAGTCCGTTTTCCCATTGTTGTGTTGAAATTTTTGTTTCGGCTTCTGTTGCGAATTCTGCTATAGTTTTTCCTAAAATATCAGTAACAATAACATTGTTTTTAGATGTGTTATCATTACTTATAATGAAGTAGTCTTGAGCAGGGTTAGGGAATATGTGTATATTATTAAACTGTTTTTTTTCATCGATATTTGATGCAACGTATATTTCTCCACATTCCCATTGACTGTAATCAATAGCGTTTGTATTGCTCCACGTTTGAAATTTACTTAATTTCTCAGTAAGCAAAGCCCATTCAACTTTACTTGAATCCATTGCATTTATCGAATTACATACTTGAGCAATTTTTGAAAATAGCGTTGTTCCAAAACCACTTTGATTGATGGTAATGCTATAATTATAAAATCTATCCCATGGAAGCAGGTGATTGGATATGCTGTCAATCAATCGTTGTAATGGATTAATTACATCCGAAGCATTATCTGTTGGATCAAATGATGCTGGATTGTTGGGTTGTTGAGTCATCTGATTAATTGTATAGTCAGTACCATCGGGAGAGCAGCCGTTACCAATGTACCAAATTGGCCTAGATGCATTATGTGTATAAAATGTATTTACATTATCTGGTTTCCAAATACCCCAGTTGTCGATGTCATTTGTATGATTCATTGAGGCTGCACCCC
>JBASCV010000050.1:0-2340 GCA_049651825.1 Bacteroidia bacterium | reverse complement strand
ATATTGATGTTGGTATTTATGTTTTTTAAAACATAGATAACACCCTTTTCAATATTGTTTGAAGCTCTTGTTACTGCGTGTAATCCTTCAGGAACATTCTTAATTTCTCCGTAAGTTTTAATGAAGTTCGATAAATCAACTCTGAAATCATTTAGTCCTAAATCCGTAATACTCACACCTTCCCTCAGGTCTTCTAAATCGACAACTTCATCTTGTAGCTTCTTTAACTGGATTTTACGGTATTCTAAATCCTTTTCATCTGTATTTAAAATATTATCATCTCCTGTGCTTGCCATATTACTGATAAGCATTCTGTTTTCAACTCTTTGTTTTAAGTTGATATAAGCATCAAGTGTAACATCAGGCCAAAAATTTACCATTGTAATGTTTGAATTGATAGAACCAATCCTATCAATACGCCCAAATCTTTGAATAATTCTTACCGGATTCCAATGTATATCATAGTTAATCATATAATCGCAGTCCTGTAAGTTTTGACCTTCGGAAATACAATCGGTTGCAATTAACACATCAATATCTTCCTGAATGTTAGCTAAAATTTGATTTTTGCTCTTAGAAATAGGAGAAAAACAAGTAAGCAGCACATTCAAGTCCGTAGGAATATCCTTTGAAGTACATAGCCTCTTGGAGCCTGTGATTAAAGCAGTATTAACATTATACTCGCTCTTTAAATAATCTTTCAGACACTTATATAAATAGTTCGCTGTATCTGCGAAAGCTGTGAATATAATTACTTTCTTATTACTTGGATTTAATGGATGCTCTATTTTATTTGAAATCATTTTTTTCAACTCTTCTAATTTTAAATCAGAATCGCCAAAAATATTTTCAATATCATTAAGTAGTTGGTTTAATAAACTAAGGTCTGCTCTGAGGTCTTCATTCCACCTTGTAATGTCAATGTCATTGATATTAATTTGAACCTTTTTACCAATGATATTATCTTCAACATCATCCCAATCTGTATCCCAATTTACTTCTTCAATTTCAGGTGTAATTTGCTTACTCGTAATTACCTCTGTTTGCCTATTTTCAGTTGATTTTAAAGTTTCTTCAATTTGCTTTTTAATATTTTCAACGGTCAATCTAAAGGAATTGACAGAGCTTTCAATTCGTTTTAACAAGTTAATACGCATCAACAATTGTAAACTTCTCTCACGGTCTATTTGCGTAAAAGTTCCTGAACCTGATTTTACTTTTTTATCATACTTGTCTGCGTATAACTCTACTTTGCTCGGTAAAATATAATTAAGGGGCGAATAAACGGACAAATTCAACAAGGTTAATCTATCTCCAATCTCCTGATAATTAACACCGCTTTCGTGAGTTAATGCGCTTTGAATGGAAACAGGTTTATTCCTCTTAGGAAACTTTCCTATTGCAGTTGTATCATAATATGTAGTGATGTGCTTTCTCGACCTTGCAATAGTTAAGCTATCAAGAATTTCAAAAAAATCAAAATCAAGCATATCCAACAACTTCTCTGTTGTCCTTTGTTCTGTGCTGTATTTAGACCATATATTGAAAGATTGTTGAGCCCTTCTAAATATTTGGTCAATGCTTCTATCCGTATTTAATTTATCGTCAATATTGCTTGCAGAACCCTCATACGCAAGAGCCAATTGATTTTTCAAGTCATTAAAACGATTATTTACCGGAGTAGCGGATAACATCAAAACTTTTGTTTCAATGCCTTCCTGTACTATTTTTCTTAATAGCTTTTGGTAACGATTTTCTTTACCAACAACTGTATTATTGTTTCGGAAATTGTGGGATTCATCAATAACAACTAATCCATAGTTACCCCAATTCACACTTTCTAAATTTCGTCCGTTACTTATTCCTCTATCTCTCGATAAATCCGTATGAAATAACACATCATATCGGAAGCGGTCTTTTGCAAGGATATTGTTTTTATCATTGTGGCGATAAGTGTTCCAGTTAGCCTCTAATTTCTTTGGACATAAAACCAAAACATCTTTATTTCTTTTCTCGTAGTATTTAATTACGCCAAGTGCGGAAAATGTTTTTCCCAACCCCACACTATCAGCAATGATACAGCCATTATACTTCTCCAATTTATTAATTGCTCCAATTACAGCATCCCTTTGAAAGTTATACAATTTGCTCCAAATTTCGGTGTGCTTAAATCCAATCTCATCATTCGGAGAATTGTCAATAGCTATATCACTTAAAAAATTATTGAAGATGTTATAAAGAGTAATGAAATAAATAAACTCAGGGCTATTTTCTTTGTATGCATTCTCAAAATATTCTTGAACAGCTTTTGTTACATCCTTTAAACTTTCTTCATTTTGC
>JBASCV010000049.1:0-22216 GCA_049651825.1 Bacteroidia bacterium | reverse complement strand
GTACAACGTGCCATAGAATTTGAAGCAAAGCGACAAATTGAAGCGATTGAAAAAGGGGAAGAAATTTCGCAAGATACACGTAGCTTCAATGCTGTTACTGGCGAAACTTTTGTGTTGAGAAGCAAAGAAATGGCCAACGATTACCGTTATTTCCCTGAGCCAGATTTGCAACCAGTTGTTGTTACTCAGGAATATATTCAACAAGTAAAAAAAACATTGCCGCCACTTCCAAACGATTTATTAAAAAAGTACATCGCCCTTGGCTTATCTGCCTATGATGCTGGGGTACTTACCGAATCTAAAGAGTTGGCTTTATATTTCGAAGAAATTATTGCAAACACAAAAAATACTAAGGCCGCAGCAAACTGGTTAACTGTTCAAATAAAATCATACCTAAACGAAAACGCATTACACATATCCGACTTTAAGGTTTCTCCTGTTCGCATTGCCGAACTAGTTGATTTTATTGATAGTGGTAAGGTTAGTCATACAATAGCCACACAAAAAATATTTCCTAAAATGATGGTAGAGCCTCAAAAAACGCCACATCAAATAGCCGAAGAAAACAATTGGATACAAGAAAGCGATAGTGGGGCTTTAAATGAATTTGTAAAACAGGCCATTGCTAAATATCCTGAAAAGGTGAAAGAATATAATAATGGAAAAGAAAGTTTGTTGGGTCTTTTTATGGGTGAAGTTATGAAACTTTCTAAAGGAAAAGCTGATCCGAAAGTAACAACAGCGCTGGTTAAAAAAATGTTATCGGAAACAGCTAATCTTAGTTAAATAAGCAACTGCAAACATTGCAGAATAAAACGGATTTTTAAAACAATAAATACATTCAATACCCTACACAAAAAATGAAAATAAAATTAAATTTAAAACAAATTGCAATTGCTATTCCTGTTATTCTATTAGCTGCATGTTCAAATACAAATCCACAAACTACAGGCAATACAGAGTTGAAGGGGAAGTTTGAAAATGGAAATGGCGGTAAGGTGTATCTCGATATGATGACATCCACTGGTTACAAAGCGATTGATACCGCTACAATGAATGAAAATGGCGAATTTACTATGAATCTTGAAGTACACGAGCCTGTTTTTTATCGTATAAAAGTTTCCGACCGTAGTTTTGCAACACTATTGCTCAATGAAAAAGAGCAAGCCTTTATCACTGGCGATGCTGGCAACTTGTTATATACCTATAATATTGAAGGTTCGCCCGATTCAAAAATTTTCAGAGAAATTAGTATGGCATCTTCAAAAAATTACCGTCAGCGCGATTCCTTACAGGCTGTGTTCCAAACATTTATGAGTACCCACCAAAACGATCCAGCCGCAACTGAAAATATAAGCAAATCAATTGAAAAAGAATATAACACATTGATTGAATCACACAATAACTTTTTGGTAAGTATCATTGAAAAAAATATTGGTTCACTTGCAAGCCTTGGTGCTGCTGAACAACTTCAAGAAGATAAGTATTTACCCATAGTATTTAAGTTGGATGACGCATTATTTAAAAAATACCCCAACTCTAGCTATGCAAAAATGTTTCATGATGATGTTACAAGTAAAAGGGTTCTTTCTATGGGTGCTGTTGCCCCTGAAATAACCATGAATACTCCTGATGGAAAGCCATTATCACTTTCCTCGTTAAAAGGTAAAGTTGTATTGGTTGATTTTTGGGCAAGTTGGTGTGGCCCCTGCAGAGCCGAAAATCCCAATGTTGTAAAAGCCTATGAAAAATATAAAGCCAAAGGTTTTGACATCTTTAGTGTGTCGCTAGATAAAGATGCTGAAAAGTGGAAGGCTGCCATTATCAAAGATAAACTAACCTGGAATAGTCATATTTGCGACTTTCAACAGTGGCAATCGCCTGTTGTTAAATTATATAATTTTAAAGGAATTCCTTATAACGTATTATTAGATAAGGAAGGGAAAATAATAGCTAAAAATTTAAGAGGCGAAGATTTAGAAACAAAACTGGCTGAGATTTTCAAATAGATAATAAAACGCTTTAAAATCTATAAATACTTATGTTTTGATCTTTCGAGCCTATAGAGAAAGTGGGCCTGCTAAAAATTTAAATACATAAAAACAAACGTCAATGAAAATAAGTATAGTAACGTTTTTTACGCTTGCAATTATATCATTAAACATAAGTGCCCAATCGTACTTTCAACAGGAAGTAAATTACACCATCAATGTTCGTTTGGATGACGTAAAACACGAACTTACTGCCGATGAAAGTATTGAATATATAAATAACGCTCCCGCTGAATTAACCTATATATATATGCACTTGTGGCCCAATGCATATAAAGATAATACAACCCCAATGGCCAAAGAATTTTTGCGTCATGGCGAAACCGATTTTTATTATGCAAAAGATGAAGAGCGAGGCTATATTGATCAGCTTGATTTTAAAGTTGATGGGCAGCCTGCCAAGTGGGAGTTACTAAAAGATAGCATTGATATATGTAAACTCTATTTAAATAAACCATTAAAAACAGGCGAAAAAATAATTATAACAACACCTTTTCGTGTTAAAATACCTTCAGGGAAAATTTCACGTTTGGGTCATATTGATCAGTCGTATCAAATTACACAATGGTATCCCAAGCCTGCGGTGTTTGATAAAAATGGATGGAACTATATGCCTTACCTCACACAAGGCGAATTTTACTCCGAATTCGGAAGTTTTGATGTAAGCATAACTCTTCCTAAAAACTATGTGCTTGGTGCTACTGGCGATATGGTAAATGGTGAAAAAGAATTAGAATGGTTAAATGAAAAAGTAAAAGCAACACAGGCTATAACTTCCTTTAATTCAAAAGACCTGTCATTTCTTCTATCGGATACTGAAACAAAAACATTGCGCTTCAAACAAAAAAATGTACACGATTTTGCTTGGTTTTGCGACAAACGATACCATGTTTTAAAAGGCGAAGTAGAAACGCCACATACAAAACATAAAGTTACTACGTGGGTAATGTTTACCAATGCTGAAGCTGATTTATGGAAAAAATCAATCAGTTATATCAATGATGCAGTATATTATTATTCACTCTGGAATGGCGATTACCCCTACAATCATTGTACAGCCGTAGACGGCACAATAAGCGCAGGAGGTGGCATGGAATATCCAAACATAACAGTAATTGGTACTTCCAACAGTGCTTTAATGCTCGATTTGGTAATTGCACACGAAGTAGGCCACAATTGGTTTTATGGCATGTTAGGCTCTAACGAACGTGTGCATCCGTGGTTGGATGAAGGCTTGAATTCATTTAACGAATTACGTTATGTTCGAACAAAGTACCCTAATCGAAAGCTTATTGGCGATGCTGGAAATAAAAATATAGCAAAAGCCTTTGATTTGCAACGCTATACTCAAAAAGCACAGTATGAGTTAGGCTATTTGTTTACTGCACTAAAAAATGAAGATCAGCCAATAGAGTTAGAGGCTTATAACTACACGCAATATAACTATGGGGGAATAGTTTATTATAAAACTGCTGTAGTGTTTGATTATTTAATGGCTGTAGTGGGCGAAAAAGAAATGGAAAAAGCCATGCAACACTACTTTGATTTGTGGCACTTTAAGCATCCTCAACCAGCCGATTTGAAAAAGGCACTCGAAGAGTCAACAGGGAAGGACTTTTCGTGGTTTTTTGACGATGTAATTAATACAACAAAAAAAATCGATTTTAAAATAAAAAAAGCGTATAAAAAAACGGACGGCTCCTGGAACATTCTTGTGAAAAATAAAGGTGGGATTAATGGTTCTTTTTTTGTACAAGCGCTTAAAAACGGAGAAGTTGTAAATGAGCAACAATATGAGGGCTTTGAAGGGGTAAAAAGTTTTTCATTCCCAGCATCAACAAACGATTACGACAAATTTAAAATTGATTATCGCGAACGCATCCCAGAAATTAATCGTAAAAATAACAGTATCAAAACACATGGTGTTTTCAAAAAGATAGAGCCTTTAAAGCTTCAATTAACAGGTAGTTTAGATAATCCTGACAAAACACAATTGTTTTATTCGCCCATAATGGGTTGGAACAACTACAACAGGTGGATGCTTGGTGCAGCCTTTTACAATCATGTATTATTACAGAAAAAATTTGAATTTGAAATAGCCCCAATGTATAGTTTTGGTACAAAAGATTTAAGTGGTTATGGAAGGGTTTCGTATACTGTATTCCCAGATTACTCCCCTTTTAAAAGCATTACTTTTGCTGTTAGTTCGGCTCGATTTGCTTATACTAAAATCCCTTTTGATATGAGCTTTAATAAAATAGCGCCCGAACTAAATATTCGTTTCAAAAAACAAAAGGCAACGAGTAAAATTGAAAATACAATAAAATATCGCAACATTAGTATTTTAAACGATGCCTATAGCACAACGTTTAACGGCACAAGCTTTGATTATAAGTCGGCTCAAGTATTGCACAGGTATAACGATGTTACCTACCAATTTATGTATAATGGTGCAATACATCCTTTTTCTTTTAAAATTAATATACAAGAAGGTGGACAACGAAATGTAAATACCGGACTTGTTATTGACGAAATGGTAAAAGCATCGTTAACAGCAATATTTAAACGTAAATTTAAAAAACATAGAAACAGTTTTGATGTGCGTGTTTTTGCTGGTTCGTTTATTGCAACCACTGCTTTAGATGCGGCTCCTTATCGTTTTCGTTTAAGTGGCCAAACTGGTTATCAAGATTATTTGTACGATAATATTTATTTAGGACGAACAGAAACAACGGGTATTTTGGCAAATCAATTTACCGAAACAGATGGCGGTTTTAAATTTTACTCTACTATTGGTCAAACTGGAAAATGGATTGCCGCTGTTAATTTAAAATCATCTATCGCAAATCTAAAACTACCTGTAAAATTATATGCCGATATAGGGACTACTGCCGATGATGGCTTGGCTGAAGATAAAATATTATACAATGCAGGGCTGTGTCTTTCGTTAAGCAAAAATACAATTGAAGTGTATTTCCCATTGTTATTATCAAACGATTTCAGAGACTATAATATTATTACTGAACCGAAATACATCGAAACCGTGCGCTTTACATTAAACCTGAATTTGCTCAACCCTTTCGATATAATTAAAAACATTGATTTGTAGACATTGAAACCCAACAAAAAAATATATTTTGCCTCTGATTTTCATTTGGGAATTCCGAATCACGAAAAAAGTTTGATTCGCGAAAAGCTTATTGTTAAATGGCTTGATGAGGTTAAACAAGATGCCGAAGAAATTTATTTAATTGGCGATTTGTTTGATTTTTGGTTTGAATACAAATACACTGCTCCTAAAGGTTTTGTTCGTTTACTTGGAAAAATTGCCGAAATAGTTGATGCTGGAATACCTGTAATTGTTTTTACTGGTAATCATGATATGTGGATGTTTGATTATTTACCAAAAGAGCTGGGCATTACACTTCATCGTTCACCAATACAGAGAGAATATAATGGTAAGAAATTTTTTATTGGTCATGGCGATGGATTGGGGCCTGGCGATAAAGGATACAAATTCATAAAAAAAGTATTTGCCAACCCCTTTTGTCAATGGCTTTTTGCCCGCTTACACCCCAATTTTGCAATGAGTATGGCTAATTTTTGGTCAAGAAAAAGCAGGTTAGCAAATGCACCCAAAGATGAAAAATTTACTGGTGAGGAAAATGAATGGCTTGTAATATATTCGAAAGAAAAACTCAAAACCCAACATGTTGATTTTTTTGTTTTCGGACATCGTCATTTGCCATTAGATATAACACTAAAAAACAATAGCCGTTACATTAATTTAGGCGAATGGATAAACTACAATAGTTATGCGGTTTTTGATGGTGCTAATTTGGAGCTAAAATATTACAAATAATAAACTGTTTAATTAGTTGTAATCGTTGATCTTTTATTTTACAACACACCTCTTTCAAACTCTAACGCCTAATACACAAACATCGTCAACTTGTTCAAGAGCTCCTTTCCATAAATCAAATTGCTGCTTTAATAGTTTTTTTTGTTCTGCCATCGGCAATGTAGACATTTGTTTAATTCGCTCCTCTAATTTTTTATACTTAAACTTTTTCCCTTTTTCTCCGCCAAATTGGTCTGCATAACCATCTGAATAAATATAAATACAATCATTTTTTTGTAGTTGTATCAAATGGTTGGTGAATAATTTATGATTAACATAATAACCAATCGGTTGTTTATCTGGTTTAATTTCAATGAGTGTGTTATTTTGTATTAAAATAAGTGAATTGTTTGCTCCCGCCCACTGCAATTCACGTGTTTGTGTGTTTAAACAACATAACGATATGTCCATCCCATCCTTATTTCCAATTGTTTCGTCTGTTTGTCGCAATTCATTGATTAACCGATTGCTTAACTTGTCAAGAATAATTGCAGGAGACTCAACTTCTTCAACACTGATAATGTCGTTTAAAAAAGAAATTCCAAGCATGCTCATAATGGCGCCAGGAACCCCATGTCCAGTGCAATCTGCAACAGCAAAGTACCAGTATTGTTTTTTTTCTGCTCCCCAGTAAAAATCGCCACTTACTATATCTTTGGGCATAAATAAAATGCTCTGGAAGATGCTTTGAAACATGTTCTTCTTCTCTAAGCAGTGCCTTTTGAATACGTTGAGCATAATTAATACTATCTGTAATGTCTTTGTTTTTTTCTTCAATAATTTTTCTGTGTATTTCTAATTCTCCATTTTTTAATTCAATTAATTTTTTTTGATGTTGAGTGGTTTTTAATGAACGAAAAATAAATACTGAAAACAATATGAGTAAAACAACAACAATTCCCGCTCCTGTAATTATAATGTTTTTATTTCTGCTTTTTTGATGAGCAATTGCTTGCTGTTTTTCATTTTCCGCTTTTATTTGAGCTTCTTTTTTTTCAAACTCATAATAAAGCTCTTTTTGTATTATTTGTTTTTTGTTTTCCTGACTAAAAACGGAGTCTTTTAACTCATCAATGTTTTTGTAGTTTAAAATTGCTTTATGGAAATGGGAAGCGGCTTTTGAATAATCTTTTTTTCTGTAGGCTATTTTTGCAATAGTATCATATAGATTTAAAAACATTTTTTCTAAATCAAGAAGCGCAATTTTGTCATTTACTGTCGAATTAATGTCTTTTGCTCTTATCAAATTATTTTCAGCACCATCAAAATCACCTTTTTTAATTTTTATATCGGCAATGTTGCAAAGGGTTTTTGATCTCCCACTATTATTTTTGAGTTTCTCATTAATTGCTAATGCTTTCAAATAATAGTTGTATGCACTATCAACACTGTTGTTTGTTTTTATTAAACAACTACCAATATTGTTTAATAATTCCGCTTGAGTAATTGTGTTATCATACAACTGGTTTGGCGAAACTATTAGCTTTTCGTTTTTTTGGGTAACCTCAAGTGCTTTTTTACTGTTTTTTAATGATTCTAAGTAATTGTGTTGTTTAAAATAAATAATGGCGCAATTTTTTAATACTTCAGCTAAACCAGAATAGTCGTTACTGGTTTCATAAAAAGGGAGTGTTTTTTTATAATAGTTTAGTGCTTTATCATATTCTTTCATTTCGTCATATACCAATCCAATATTATTATTGGCCATTGCAACTCTTCTTGTGTTTGCTATCTTTTCGGCTGTTTTTAGCGAACGATGATAGTACTCTAACGCTTTTGGAAGATTTGTTTGTATATGGTAAAATACACCTAAGTTTAAATAGGTTCGCGTTAAATGTATTTGGTGGGTGGTGTTATTGAGATGATTATATTTATTAATAAGCGCTAAAGCTTTTTCTGCAAGTGCTATTGACGAATCAGGTTTTTGAAATTTAAGAGCCCAACTTAAATGATTTAGTTCATTCGCCTTTGTTGTATCTGCTGAGTATTCATTGCTATTGAGAGCTTCGCTTTTGTTGTGTTGCGCATGAATAAAATGAATAGAATAAAAAAACAGGAATGTATAAAACAAACAATGTGTACATTTATTAAATTTTAGATACAGCATTTGGGGCAACTAATGTTTTTTAGTAAAGCAAAACATTATCAATTAATCGCACAGCACCTAATTTTACTGCAACACAAGCAACAGCACTTTCGGCATCTGCGTAGTTTCTAATAGCTTCAAGTGTATAGGCATTCGAAATTTCAAAATATTCAAGCTCAATAAGAGGCTCTGTTTTTAATTGCGCTTTGGCAAAAGCTATTAATTCTGCTATTGTTTTTTGCTTTTGAAGCTCTTTTACATCAAATAAGGTTTTTGATATAATTGCCGCTTTTTTTCGTTCTTCAGGTGTTAGCCGTTCATTTCTTGAGCTCATCGCTAGTCCGTTGGCTTCCCTAACAATTGGGCAGGCAACAATTGCTATGTTCATATTCAATTGTTTGGTCATGCTGCGTATAATGGCCAGTTGCTGAAAATCTTTTTGTCCGAAATACGCTTTTTGAGGCTCCACAGCCCTAAACAATTTACTTACCACTTGTGCTACACCATTAAAATGTCCTGGACGGTGTGCACCCTCCATAACGCTTCCAATTATACCAAAATCAACCGTTTTACCTTCCGTCCAGCTTTTGTCTTCTATACCCTGTTTTTTTAGTTCTAACTCTTCGTTCGAATACATTTCTAACACTTCAGGAATAAACACCACATCGCAATTTGCTTTCTCAAGCATCTGGCAATCGGCTTCTATGGTTCGTGGATAATTCTTTAAATCGTTAAGATCGTTAAACTGTGTAGGATTTACAAAAATACTGCATACAACCACATCACACTGTTGCTTTGCAATACTTATAAGCGAAATGTGTCCTTGGTGCAAAGCGCCCATAGTGGGTACAAATCCGACAGTTTTTTGTGCGTTTTTAGCCTTATTTAGAAAGGTTTTTAATTGCTCGGTAGTGTGAAAAATTATCATTGATGAAAACCTTGTTGAAAACCCCTAAAATTGGCATGAAAGCCTTTTTTTTGAAAACATAAGCCCACAAATCTAAGATTAATAGTTTGAAATATCGAATTTTTTTCTTTACTTTTGTGTACTTTTTAACAGAGTCTAACCCTTAACTCAACCCTATGAAAAAAAAAGCGAGAGTTTTATTTGTATCACAAGAAGTTACCCCCTATTTAGATGAAACGCCAATGAGCATCATTGGACGAAAATTACCACAAGGAATACAAGAAAAAGGAAAGGAGATTAGAACCTTTATGCCAAAGTATGGTTGTATCAATGAAAGACGCAATCAGCTGCATGAAGTAATTCGTTTGTCGGGAATGAATTTGATTATAGATGATACTGATCATCAGCTTATTATAAAAGTAGCATCTATTCAAGCTGCTCGTATGCAGGTTTACTTTATTGATAACCAAGAGTATTTTGAGAGAAAACACATATTAACCGACAAAAAAGGCGAGCATTTTGCCGATAATGACGAGCGCTCAATTTTCTTTTGCAGAGGTGTTATTGAAACCGTTAATAAATTAGGTTGGTCGCCTGATGTGGTGCATTTGCATGGTTGGATGACCGCTTTAACGGCACTGTACTTGAAAAAATCGTTTAAAGATAATCCGTTGTTTGCTGATACAAAAATTGTATATTCAGTATATGACGATGAATTTACAAATCCATTGCACAAAGATTTTTCTAAAAAAGTTATTTATGACGGAATTGAAAAATCGGATGTAGATCAAATAAAATCCCCTACATTTGTTAACCTAAGCAAATTGGCAATTGATTTAGCAGATGGCGTTATAAAGGGCAGCCCCAAAATTAATTCAGATGTAGAAAAATACATCAAAAAATCGGGTAAACCTGTGCTTGATTATATGGAAGGCGATGAATACATTGCTGCTTATTCTGAGTTTTATGACGAAGTATTAGAAGGCGTTGCCGAATTAGTATGAAAAGCTAAAAAGTAGAACGGAGATTTTAGGCAGAGATTTTGAATAGTGTTTTTTATGAGAATAAATAATAAATGTGTATCTATTTTGCCCCTAATTTCAGGGGCAAAATTGTTTTTAATTGTGTTTGCTGTTTGTTCGTTTTTGTTTTCTTGTAAAAACGAATCGGATGTAATCGGGTTAGATGTTCAACCATTAAACGATATTATTGGGGCTGATTTTACCGACACAACTACGCTGATTACCAAAACATTACGAGTGGACTCGTTGCGTACTGACGAAACCCTGTTTTTGGGAGGAGAAGCTATTTTAGGTACATATAATGACCCTGTTTTTGGTAAAACCGCTGCCTCTTTATACACTCAGGTACGTTTAAAAACCCTCAACCCTTCATTTGGAACCAACCCCGTTGTTGATTCTGTTGTACTTTCCTTGGTTTATAATCCATCTGCAACACATTACGGCAAAACACAAAGAGCTCCTCAGCGTGTTAATGTTTATCAGGTTACTGAAGATATGACAACCTCAAACGCTTATTATTCTAACCATAAGTTAGATACTTCTACCATTGATTTGGCAAACAATTACACGTTCTTGCCAAAGCCTAAAGATAGTGTTTATGTATTTGGTAAAGCCTATAAACCTCAACTGCGCATTCCGCTGGATAACAGTTTTGGAAGTACTTTGATTACAGAGGCTGCAAGTAATCCATCTAGCTACGCTACTGTAGAAGCGTTTCAAACCTATATGAAGGGTTTGTACATTACTACCCAAAATTCGGTTTTGAGTACAGGCGATGGTAATATTTTTAACTTTTTGTGTGCCGATGATTTATCAAAGCTCACTATTTATTATCACAACGATGGTGGCGACTCATTAACCTTTGATTACGCATTGGGCAGTGTAGCCCGTTTTTCGCGTTTAACACACGATTATACACCAACATCAATAAATACTAGCTTAGCGGCTCAGTTGGGTACAACCCCTCCCGCACAAAACGATGTAGTTTTTGTGCAACCCATGGCAGGCTTAAAAACAAAAATAGAAATGCCTTATTTGAAAAACCTATTAAATCAAGGGAAAATAGCAATTAATAAAGCAGAGTTGGTTTTAAAAATTGATACCAATCCTATATACGAACTTGATACCTTTGCGGTTCCAGATAGACTTGTTTTATTGGGTATTAATGATGATGGTACTATGTATGCCTTGCCCGATGCCAATGAGAGAGATAATTATTTAGGTGGTGGATATAATGTTAGTACCAAAGAGTATAAGTTTAACATTGCCCGTTACGTGCAACAGGTAATGCTCGGGCAAAAAAACAACAATGGCTTATATTTACAAGTAAGAGATGGTTCTGTTGTAATTTTGGCGGGTACAATTGTTGCCAATAGGCTTGTTTTAGGTGGTGGCGCAACTGGCGCTGGCGCAAATAAAATGAAGTTAAACATTAGTTACACCAAGCTACAATAGTGGTTTGTAAATAAATAAAAAAAGCAATACATTAGCTGTAGTCAATATAATAAAAAAGGAAAAATATGTGTGGAATAGTTGCGTATTTAGGTAATAGACAAGCTTACCCTATATTGGTAAAAGGCTTACAGCGTTTAGAATACAGAGGGTATGATAGTGCCGGAATAGCATTGATTGACGAAAAATCTTCAGGAGAAAGAGAATTAAATGTTTATAAATGCAAAGGTAAGGTAGCCGATTTGGTAACGTTTGCAGCCGATAAAAATAAAAACGGAACAATTGGTATTGGCCATACACGTTGGGCAACGCATGGAGTGCCAAACGATGTAAATGCACATCCGCATTACGCAAGTTCTAAAAACTTGGTAATGATTCATAATGGAATTATTGAAAATTATGGCCCGTTAAAAGAAGAATTGAAAGGCCGTGGACACCAGTTTTTAAGCGATACCGATACCGAAGTGTTGATTCATTTAATTGAAGACATTCAACAAAAAGAAGGTATTCGTTTAGGAGAAGCCGTTAGAAGAGCCTTAAATCAGGTGGTTGGTGCTTATGCTATTGTAATACTATCAAAAGATAACCCTAATGAACTATTTGCTGCTAAAAAGGGTAGCCCAATGGTTATTGGCATTGGTAAAGATGAGTTTTTTATTGCTTCGGATGCAACTCCTATTGTGGAATACACTAAAAATGTGGTTTATTTAGAGGATGAAGAAATTGCTATTATTCAGCGTGGCGAAGAGTTGAAATTGAAAACCATAAAAAACAAAGAAAAAACGCCTTATATTCAAGAATTAGAGCTAAAGTTAGAAGCCTTAGAAAAAGGTGGTTTTGAACACTTTATGCTTAAAGAAATATACGAACAACCTCGTTCTATTAAAGATAGTATGAGAGGGCGTTTAAACCTTGAGCAAGGCGTTGTGAATTTGGGCGGTATTGCTGAGTATGAGCAAAAGTTTATCAATGCCAAACGCATTATTTTCATTGCGTGTGGTACATCATGGCACGCAGCTTTGGTTGCCGAATATTTGTTTGAAGATTTAACACGCATACCCGTTGAGGTTGAATACGCTTCGGAATTCCGTTACCGCAACCCTATTATTTACGAGGACGATGTAGTTATTGCTATTTCACAATCGGGCGAAACAGCCGATACACTTGCTGCTATTGAGCTTGCAAAATCTAAAGGTGCCACCATTATTGGTGTTTGTAATGTAGTTGGTTCGTCTATTGCACGTGCTACACATGCGGGCTCGTATACACATGCTGGCCCTGAAATTGGTGTTGCATCAACAAAAGCATTTACTGCGCAAATAACTGTGCTTACATTAATGGCTTTACGTATTGGTTTCCGTAAAGGAACAATTCCTTCTTCTCGTTTCCATCAATTGATAAGTGAGCTTGAATCAATTCCAACTAAGCTAGAAGAAGTATTAAAAACAAACAATCAAATAAAATACATTTCTGAGATATACAAAAACTCTCCCAATGCACTGTATTTAGGCCGTGGATACAATTTCCCTGTGGCATTAGAAGGCGCATTAAAGTTGAAGGAAATTTCATACATTCATGCTGAAGGATACCCTGCAGCAGAAATGAAACATGGACCAATTGCTTTGATTGACGAGGAAATGCCAGTTTTTGTGATTGCAACTCAAGGTGCTTCTTACGAAAAAGTAGTAAGCAATATTCAAGAGGTAAAAGCACGTAAAGGAAAGGTTATTGCCATTGTAACACAAGGCGATACACAGGTAAAAGAAATGGCTGATTACACCATTGAAATACCAGAAACCGATGAGGTGTTGGTTCCGCTTATTTCAGTTGTGCCGTTGCAGTTATTATCATATCACATTGCTGTAATGCGAGGCTGTAATGTTGACCAACCAAGAAACTTAGCAAAATCAGTAACGGTAGAATAAAAACTATCGTTACTCGATTTTGAAATCAAGTAAAAAACAAATTGTTTTTATCCTTTACGAAATATATTTTTATTTCTCCTGTTTTTTAACCAGTTCGATTGTTTTTTTGCAATTGATTTATAATCAGTTTTTTGCTTTGTGCGAAAAGCAGGTAAAAATAATATAGTTATTACGAAAAATATATTTTTGAAATCGTGCGTGAGGATTGAACAAACGTCCTTCGACCCAGCTCAGGACAAGCTTTGCCGTGTTGCTTGTGCGGTAGGAATCGTTTGTTCTTGATTTTTTCATCCTTTTTTATCAAGAAAAAAGGACAAAAGTCTTTTAAATAACTTGATTTTCATTTTTGTTTTGATTGTTAGCTAAGGTATTGTTAGTAAATCGATTGTTTGGTTATAGAAGTTGTGTTTTTTACAAATTATTAACCGAACTCTTGCTTCTAGGCAATAAAAACATAAATAATATACTTCAAAACCCTTACTTTTTCATAAAAAGGTGTATCATTTCATTAAGAATCTTATATTTGCATCCCAAATTAGTTTTAAACAGCTGTTTAAAAGTGTAATTTGTTAAATAACAGACAATTAAAAGCATAATAACTAAATATAAATTACAAAAATGAGTGTTTTAGAAAGTTTACGTAAACGTTCGGGATTATTAGTAAGTATAGTAGGTATAGCACTACTTGCATTTGTTTTAACAAGCTTATTTGAAGGCGGTTCATCTATTTTTGGCGATAATGCTGATAAATATGTAGGTACAATTGCTGGAAAAGGGATAGAATATGCTGTATTCAATAAAAAAGTACAAGAAAGCATTGAAAATAGTAAGGCAAATAGTGGAAAATCGGCATTAGATGAAGCTGAAACCGATCAAATCATCCAACAAACTTGGAATCAATTCATTAACCAAGAGGTAATTGAAAAAGAATACGAAAAACTAGGAGTTACTGTATCGCCAGAAGAGCTTTATGATTTAATGGTTGAACACCCTCACTCTGCTTTGGTGCGTACACTTGTTGACCCTCAAACAGGAAAAGCTGGTCCTCGTTTTGCTGATCCTCAAACAGGACAATTAAGCCCAGCAAAAATAAAGGAATTTACGGCAAGCATGAAACCAGAGGAAGAGCAACAATGGATTATGATTGAAGATTATGTGCGCCAAGTACGTATCAGCGAAAAATACAACAACCTTATTAAAAAAGGAGTTTATGTTACTACTTCTGCTGCAAAGCGCGAGTATGTTGCTCAAAACAAAAATGTGAACATTAAGTTTATTGGCAAAAACTTAAAACAAATTGATGATAACGCTGTAAAATATACGGATGCTGATTTGTCTGCCTATTACAATGCACATCAAAACGATTTTAAACAAGTTGCGTCTCGTAAAATTGAGTATGTTGCATTTGATATTTTGCCTTCTCAGGAAGACATACAAGATGCTCAAAAAAATATGGAGGCAGTTACTGAGCGCTTCAAATCAAACAAAGCAGAGGAAGATTCAACATTTGTAGTAGCAGAATCAGATAGCAGAAACTTTGATGTAAGTTTTCATACAAAAGGAACTTTATCGCCAGCAATTGATAGTGTTATGTTTAGTGCTGCGGTTGGCACAGTTGTTGGTCCTTATACCGAAAACAATGTATTAAAAACATCTAAATTAATCGCAACTAAAACATCTGCTGATTCAGGGAAAGTGCGTCACATTTTGATTTCTTATAAAGGTGCAGGGGCTTCTGAAACAGTTACTCGTACAAAAGAACAAGCTAAAACAATGGCTGATAGTCTTTTAGGCCAACTTAAAAAAGGAGCAAAATTTGCTGATTATGTTGAACTATTCTCAGATGATAACGGAAAAAGAATGCCTCCAAACAAAAAAGAGGGAGAAGATTATACAGGTAAAGGCGGAAATTATGGTTGGTTAAATGCAAACAGCTCGTTTGTGGAGCCATTTAAAAACGCTGCATTGGATAACAAAAAAGGTTCATTATTGGTAGTTGAGTCAAATTTTGGATACCACATTATGGAAGTGTTGGATAGCAAAGGTGCTCAAAAGAAAGTACAAGTTGCTACCATTGAAAGACGTTTAGAGCCTAGCAACAAAACCATGCAAAATATATTTGTGCAAGCAAGCGAATTTGCTGGAAAAAACAACACTGCCGAGCTTTTCCAAAAAGCTGTTGCTGATGGTAAATTAAACAAACGTGTAGTAGAAAGCATTAAAGAAACAGATAAAACAATACCAGGCCTTGAGTCGCCACGAGCACTTATTCGTTGGGTATATGAAAAAGAAAAAGGAACCGTTTCTGAGCCAATGGAATTGGGAAGCAAATTTGTTGTTGCTGTAATAGCAGATGTAAAAGAAAAAGGAGTTGCAACACTTGAACAAGCAAAAGAAGAAGTTACAGCACGTGTTATTAAAGAGAAAAAAGCAGAACTAATTGCTGCTGAAATGGCAAGTGCTGGTGCACAAATTGATGCCATTGCTTCAAAATTAGGCTTAACTGTTGAGCAAGCTCAAAACATTAATTTTACAAGTACAACGCTTGGTGGTTTAGGCAATCAGCCTGCTGTGATTGGCGCTGTGTGTGCTTTAAAACCAAATACATTGAGCAAACCAATTGTTGGTAGAGATGGTGTTTTTGTTGCGTATGTAGAGTCAGTAACTGATGCTCCAGCACAAAAAGATTATAAAATGCAACAAACTGCTGTAGCGTTTCAAATTCAACCACGTGTTGATAATGATGTTTACGAAGCTTTAAAAACAAATGCTAACATTGAAGAGCATTTGGTTAAGTTTTACTAAGCATTCAAAAAAAGAGTTTTTAATTCCAGTAAAATCCCTCAATCAAAGACGATTGAGGGATTTTTTGTTTAATCTGAAAATGCTTTATTTTGTTTACATCTTCGCAATCAGCAGTTCACTATTTTTTAATTTACTTGTTTGCAAAAGAGGTGGAATGGTTTGTTTTATCTCATTTTGCAACGCTTCAATTAATCTTAATTTGGCGTAGGGCCGGTGAAAAACCAAGCTAACCTCTCTTACAGGATAAGGAGCATTAAAATCAGTTACGTTTGCTTTTTTTTCTATTGATAAATCGGCATAATAAAGCTCTGGGATAAGTGTTAAACCGTTCAAATTTTCTACAATATTTATTAAACTGTCGAATGAGTTAGGGTTAAAATCCAATTGTTTGGTTAGTTTTTTACGATTTAATGCACACACATTTATAATTTGATCTGTTAAACAATTACCTTGTTCCAAAAGCCAAACGTTTTCATACACAATATCTTTAGGGCTAATGTACTTAGCAGTTGAATTTTTTAGCGAACCATATACCATCAGTTTTTCGTAATACAAAATCTCTTCTTCTAATTCACTATGGTTTAATGGTGTAGAAACAATGCCCACATCCAACTCGCCCATTTTTAGTTGTGAAACAATGTTGTTCGTAGTAATTTCCTGAATAATAAGTTTTAAATCGGGATAGTTTTTTAAAATTTGCGGTACAATACGGTGCAACAAATTGCCTGCAATGGTAGGTATAACGCCAATTCTCAGTTCTCCTTCTATTTTGCCTCTGAGTTCGGACGATAGCTGTTTTAGCTTATTACTATGAATGAGCAGCTGTTTGGCTTCTGCGATAATTTCTTTACCACAATCAGTAGTGATGATGGGGTTTGTTTTTCGGTCGAATAGCACAATGTTTAATTCTTCTTCCAGTTTTTTTACCATTGTACTTAAAGTTGCTTGCGTTATAAAGCATTTTTCGGCTGCAAGACTAAAGCTTTTGTACTTATCTAAAGCAACAATGTATTCTATTTGTTGTAAGTTCATGATAATGTATATTGATTTTATCAATAGCTAATATAAAAAATATTCTCTTTGTCAATAAATTGTTTGTGTGCAAATTTGTGCCAGATTTCATTAATCTAACAATTAAGAAATTAGATTAAACGCATAACAAATTATTAATCAAGAAATTAACTCAAAATCGTATTAAAATGAAAAAGTTAATTGTTACATTAAGTATTCTAATAACAGCAACTATGAGCGCACAAGACAATACCAAAAAAGGAGAATGCCCATTTGGACATGGCTCCAGTAAAAAAACGCAAGAAAACCTTGCTCCAGCTGGTGGCGGCACTCAAAACCAAGATTGGTGGCCTAATAAACTAAACCTAAGTGTTTTGAGGCAAAAAGCCCCTTTTTCTAACCCAATGGATGAAAATTTTGATTACAAAAAAGAGTTTCAATCGTTGGATTATTTTGCGTTGAAAAAAGACATTGAAAAAGTGCTTACCGAGTCGCAAGAATGGTGGCCAGCCGATTTTGGCAACTATGGACCACTTTTTATACGCATGGCATGGCACAGTGCCGGAACCTATAGAACGGGTGATGGTCGTGGTGGTGCTAATGCTGGTCAACAACGCTTTGCACCTTTAAATAGTTGGCCTGATAATGCCAACTTGGATAAAGCGCGTAGATTGATTTGGCCAATCAAACAAAAATACGGTAACAAAATATCTTGGGCCGATTTAATGATTTTAACAGGAAACGTAGCTTTAGAATCGATGGGTTTTAAAACCATTGGTTTTGCTGGTGGAAGAGAGGATGTGTATGAACCCGAATTGGACGTTTATTGGGGGAAAGAAACCAAGTGGCTTGCCGAAAACAGATATGCCGAAGGCAGAAAGTTGGAAAACCCACTAGCAGCCGTTCAAATGGGCTTGATTTATGTAAATCCTGAAGGGCCAAACGGAAATTCCGACCCCTTAGCTGCTGCACACGACATCAGAGAAACCTTTGCCAGAATGGGTATGAACGATGAAGAAACCGTAGCACTCATCGCTGGAGGGCACACCCTTGGTAAAACGCACGGTGCTGGCGATGCTTCATTGGTAAGTCATGAACCCGAAGGTGCGCCTATTGAAGAGCAAGGTTTGGGTTGGGCCAGTAAATACAAATCAGGAAAAGGGCAAGATGCCATTACCTCAGGCTTAGAAGTTACATGGACACCTACTCCTACACAATGGGGACACAGTTTTTTTAAACTACTTTTTGAAAACGAATGGGAATTAACCACAAGCCCTGCTGGTGCTAAACAATGGGTTGCTAAAAATGCAAAAGCAATTATACCGGATGCTTTCGACCCCAACAAAAAGCACTTGCCAACCATGCTTACAACCGACTTGTCGCTTCGTTTCGACCCAGCGTACGAAAAAATATCGCGCAACTTCCTTGCCAACCCTGCTGCATTTGATTTAGCATTTGCTAAAGCGTGGTTTAAGCTTACCCACCGAGATTTAGGCCCTACTGTATTATATTTGGGCCCAGAAACACCAAAAGAAACCTTTGTTTGGCAAGACCCTATTCCAGCACCAAGTGCGCTTAAAATTGATGCAAACGATGCAGAATCCCTGAAAGCAGAAATTCTTAACTCAGGATTATCCATTAGCGAATTGGTTTATACAGCTTGGTCATCGGCAAGTACGTTTAGAGGTTCTGATAAAAGAGGTGGAGCCAACGGAGCACGTATTCAGTTAGCACCTCAGCGCGAGTGGCCAGTAAACAATCCCGAACAACTGAAAAAAGTATTGCAAACACTGGAAAAAATACAAACTAACTTCAACGCAAAAGGGGCTAAAAAGGTGTCGATGGCTGATTTAATAGTACTGGGAGGCACTGCCGCAGTAGAAAAATCAATTAAAAATGCAGGACTTTCAATAAATGTTCCGTTTTTGCCAGGCCGAATGGATGCTACTCAGGATCAAACGGATGTAAACAACATGGCTGTATTGGAGCCCATGGCTGATGGTTTTAGAAACTATACCAAAACACAATTTACCATACCTGCCGAAGAGTTATTAGTAGATAAAGCACAACTATTAACCCTTAGTGTACCCGAAATGACTGTACTTGTTGGTGGTTTACGTGTATTGAATGCGAATTACAACCAATCGCAAAATGGTGTGTTTACAACCAAGAAAGATGTGTTGAGCAACGATTTTTTTGTGAATCTGTTGGATATGGGTACCGTTTGGAAGCCGCTTTCCGATTCAAAAGAATTGTTTGAAGGACGAGATAGAAAAACCAATCAATTGAAATGGACAGCAACACGCGTAGATTTAATTTTTGGATCTAACTCTGAATTAAGAGCTATTGCTGAGGTGTATGCGAGTAACGATGCCAAAGAAAAGTTTGTAAAAGATTTTGTTGCTGCTTGGACCAAAGTAATGAATCTAGATAGATTTGATGTGAAGTAGCACGTGTTCATTTAAATCCCTCTATTTCTAAAAAACGAGCCTTGTTTGGAATGCAAACGAGGCTCGTTTTTTATGTTTTAGATTTTTATTTTAATGTGAGTTCGATTATTAATTCTATATAGTGCATTGATAATTAGGTATATAAAGCCAGTTTTCGACTCCGAAGGAGTCAAATATGAATAGAAATTAAAATATCGTTATAGATACACGACCCTGAAAGGGTCGAATAAAAAAGATAAAATAGATTAGCTTGATTATCAGATTTTTTTGTTTTATATCGAACTCACATTATTTTACTGATGTTTTAAACATTGCGATGTGTAGGATGTGTTTGCGCAAAACCGATTTGTGAAAAACGGTTAAGCAAAAAAATCCCCCAATAAATAATGGTATTTATTGGGGGATTCCGATGTTGATTTTTATAAAACCTTATTCTGTTTTATTCCCTAAACGTTGCAAATAGCCTTGTTCATCAAATTTGGTTCCGTTTAGTGTTTCGGCTTTAATTACGTAATAATAAGTTCCATCTGCTGCACCTTTGCCATCCCACCCCTCTGCAATATTGGTTGATTCATATACCTTTTTCCCCCAACGGTCAAAAATAGAAATAGAGTAGGTTTGCACTCCTATACCTGTTACTAAGTACACATCATTTTTACCATCTCCATTTGGAGTAAAAATATTGGGAATGTTCAACTCACACTCCATAATTACATTTACTGCCACATAATCAGATGCTGTGTCGCCACAAAAATCGGTTACCATAATTTGGTAAATGTTCAAATTTTCTTCTGTTGGATTTACCGTAGCGCTTATCGACATTGGATTTTGGATGGTATCAACAATTGAGCCCGAAACACTACTCCATAAATACGTGTTGCTACCATAACCTCCTGTAGTTGTTGCCGTTAAGTTATATGGGGTTCCACAAATTTCTTGGTCGCCACCAGCACTTACATCCACTCCAGGGGCCGATAAAACGGTTACTTTAACAGTATCTTGTACAGGCGCAACTATACACTCGCTAGTACCTGTAACCGTATACGTTGTTGTAACACTAGGCGTTGCAGTTGTGGTATCAGTGTTTATACTACTTAAACCTGCTGCTGGACCCCACACATAGTTTTGTGCTCCTGTTGCCGTTAAAAATGCGGGTACACCTGGGCAAACGGTTGTATCGTTTCCTGCACTAACAGTAATTACCGATGGTGCATAAGAAGTTACATCAATAAATGCGGTATCAAAACAGCCACTTACTGTATCCGTTACTATTACAAAGTAAGGTGTTGTGCCTGCCGAAGCAATAACGCTTGATGTGTATTGTTCAGTAGGTGTAAACACTGTTTGTGGTTGATACCAGCTATAGTTGTATAATGAAGAATCGGGTGCACCACCGCAATAATGGAAACGAGTGTTTGTACGGTTGTTGCTTGTTGTTGGTGTTCCCATATCAGGACACATTGGTCCTGAATCGCTATTTTTATACAAGCACGAAGTAAAAGTTGTTGTAGTATATGGCGATACGCAACTATAGGTAAAGTTTGAATAGCCAAAGGTGCCAGGCCCTTCAGTAAAACAAACTTCCACCACAAGGTTTGAAACACCGTCCCACTCATAAGTTTGATCAAATGGGTGGGCATTCCAACCTAAACTAATATTGTGATTTTTAGGTGTATACACATTTGATAGCCCCGATACCCAGTTGCTTAACGATGTTTGGTTGGTACATCCCATGTTTATTGTAAATTCATGATAAGTAGTTATTCCGTTTATCTCTGTAACGTTAAAATCAAGTTGGTCTATTTTTCCACCAGTAATACCCATTGCATTCAATTCTGTTGCTCTAAACAAAAATTGATGTTTTGCCGAAGTGTACCAATTTCCGTAAGGTGCAGGCCATGTGGTGCTTGTGTTTGCTCCTGTACCATTACCAACTACAGCCGTTAATGGAGCTGAGCAGCCTACGTTACTCACGCCACACGTTGCAGGTGTTGTTGTTGCTGATGTTACCCCTAGTTGTATTGTATCGCCAATACAAACCAAATCATCATCAATAAAGGCTAAGGGGTTGGGCTTGTAGCTAGGTGTAATAGTAATTGTTACTGTATCTTTTTTTACACATCCCGAAGCAACGCTTACTGTTGCAATAAAATTATGAACCCCTGGTACTGTTATTGTTGCAACAGGGTTAGCAATAGTGGCATTGTTTAAAAATTGTGCTTCCGACCACGAATACGTGTATGTTCCGGCAGGAGATGGGGTAACTGCTATTTGAATTGGCGGTTGAAGCAAACAGGTAATTGTTTCGCTTTGCGATGTAGTGGTAGTAAAATCAGGAACAACGGTAATGTTTACCGTATCTTTATTTATACAAGTACCACCCAAGTTGCTTGTAACCTGATAAACGGTTGATACAGCAGGAGTTGCTATAGCCGTAGCACATGGATTACACGAAAAGTTTGAGCCAACGGTTACAGGCGTTCCGCTAATTGAGTTCCAAATAAAGGAGCTTCCGCCATTTGCTGATAAATTTGCACTTTGCCCTAAACACAATACGGTGTCGTTAAAAGCATAAGTACGTATTTCAGGGAGTACAACCAATGTTA
>JBASCV010000048.1:0-4268 GCA_049651825.1 Bacteroidia bacterium | reverse complement strand
ACCTATAACAGTAAAGTAGGAACAGCTCCATTTGAACGTTTTTATTTAGGTGGTAGCGGGCTTACAGGATTTGCATTGGATGGTAGAGAAATTATTGCACTTAGAGGTTATGATGATCAATCAGTATCGCCAACCACAGGCTCGGCATTTATTACAAAATATTCGATGGAATTACGTTTTCCTGTAACACTAAATCCGCAAGCTACAATTTTTGTACTCGGATTTGCTGAAGCTGGTAATTCGTGGTCGAAAGCAAAAGAATTTGACCCGTTTAATGTAAAGCGTTCTGCAGGACTAGGAGTTAGAGTATTTTTACCGATGTTTGGATTGCTAGGCTTTGATTATGGATGGAGAATGGACGATATTCCAACACGACCAAACATGGCTAAAGGACAGTTTCACTTTACCATTGGAGCAGCAATTGGAGAACTATAAAAACCTAATTATCAACACAATAAAACACAAAACAAAGAAAAAACAAATACCGTTAAAATTAAATTCATAAATTCGCCTCGTTTTTTAGAGGCAATTAAATAAAAAGCAAACAACTAACCTTTAAAATTATATACGTATGAAAAAAATAATAACAATTAGCTTTTTAGTAATGTGTGTTCAGCTTAGCACTTTCGCACAAAAATTTGCTTATGTTGACACAGAATATATTCTTGGACAAATACCTGAATATAAAGCGGCTCAAGGAGAACTAGATAAAGTATCTGTTCAATGGCAAAAGGAAGTTGAAGCAAAATATGCTGAAATAGACAAAATGTACAAAGCCTATCAAGCAGAACAAATTTTGCTTACTGAAGATATGAAGAAAAAACGTGAAGGCGACATTATTGCAAAAGAAAAAGAAGCGAAAGATTTACAAAAACAACGCTTTGGTGTAGATGGTGAATTATTTAAAAAACGTCAGGAATTGGTAAAACCTATACAAGACAGAGTATATGCAGCTGTAAAAACAGTAGCAGAAAAAGGAACATACTCTGCCATATTTGATAAATCAAGTGACTTAACAATGCTTTACGTAAGCTCAAAACTTGACAAAAGCGATGCTGTTTTAGAACAATTAGGTTACAAAACTGGAACAGGAACAAAATCATCATCAACAAACAAAAAATAATACATAATTTTATATCTTTAAACCCTTAAACCAAAATAACTAAATTTTAATTATGAAAAATATTTTAAAACTTGCCTTTATTGGAATTGTAATGATGTTAAGTACAAGTGTTAATGCGCAAAAAATAGCACACATCAATCTTGATTCTTTAATTAGCTTGATGCCAGAGTCGAAAGCAGCACAAACAGCAGTTCAAAATTATGGCAAACAATTAGAACAACAAGTAACTGTAATGCAAACCGAATTACAAACAAAATATACTGAGTATCAAGAAAAAGCAAAGGATATGGCAGAAGTGGTTCGTGCTTCAAAAGAAAAAGAATTGAACGACTTAAATACACGTATCCAAGATTTTCAACAACAAGCACAGGTAGATTATCAAAAGAAAACTGCGGAACTATCAAAACCTGTTTACGACAAAGCAAAACAAGCGATTGACCAAGTTGCTAAAGAAAATGGCTATAAATATGCATTAGATACTAGTACAGGCTTAGTATTATATTCAGATCCTACTGATGATATACTTGGGTTAGTTGCTAAAAAACTAGGTATTACATTACCTGCTGCTGCTCCTAAAAAATAAATCAGTTGTACTTTTATAAAAAAGCCCGTTCTTAATTGAAGAACGGGCTTTTTTGCTTTCATGCAAACGGCTTTAATTTATATTTATACAGATTGTTTATTAGGATAGCTTTTCAGTATTTTTCATACTATCTTTTTCTGTGGCCATTTCATAGGCTTTATCGTAGTTTTTATTCATGGTTCCAATCATTCTGTCCCAAATAGTTGTCCACAAGCCATAATTATCATTAAAGTATTTATGATGCATATTGTGAGCAACAGATGTATTCATCCACTTTCCGATAAAATGATTGTTAAACTTTTTAGGCATAATTTCAAAACCTAAATGACCATATACATTATACATTATTTGAAATAACATATACATGGTTATTGCAAGATGATGTGTAGGAATTGTAAAAGCAATAATAGGTATTATGAGTGCTTCGAGTACGGCCTCCAAAGGGTGGAAAGCATAGGCTGTCCAAGGCGAAGGGTTAGTTGATTTGTGATGAATAAGATGTACGTATTTAAACACTTTGGGATGGTGCATAAAACGATGCGACCAATAAAAATAAGCATCGTGTAAAAAAAACATCCAAACCATACTCAAGCCAAAATACCATAAAGGATAATCGTTTACATTGGAATACATGTTGGTATAAGGCTTTATTACAAAAAATGTAAAAGTTGCTATGCCTGCAAATATTGCTACTGAAACAACTGAGTATAAAAAATCACGTGAATAATCAGTCCATTTGGGAAATTTAATTTGAATTTTCCTTTTCAACATCGGTTTTTTAAAAAGAAAATACACCAACAAAAAAGCAGTGCTCGCCATTATTAAATAACGCACCCCTATTTGTGTGTAAGCGTGTTGCCAACGGGTAAAAAAATCAGTAAAATTCATGTTTATTGGGTTACATTAATTTAAAATCATGGGCTTCCATTAATTCTTCTTCAGTAAGCAAACTAGCATCAATCATATCGGCTTTATATTGCATACGAAGTGCTTTTATCCATTTTTTAGCACGGTCAATCAACTGAAAATCATCAGTCATCAACCGTCCTCGCATCACTAAAATACCCATATCTGCGCCTTCGTACAAATAATCGTCTTTTTGAGTTATTTGCATAAAAAATGCTTCATTATCACCCACTACAGACTGACGATGAGTATCCATTTTTTTGAATTTAATTTTTCCATTTTTTTGCATCTCCCAAATTCCGGCAGCAGCAGCTTCGGTAGTAAATTCAAGTGTTTTTCGGGTGTGCTTTATAATGAGCTGGCTCCAGCTATCCATATTTTCGGCTTTTGCCCAATTGTTTGTAAACTCATTTACATCAATTTGGTAAGGCACATCCAACCATTCCAACAAATGAAATATAAACAAAGGTACATCATTCATTGCAAACAATGCGTGGTTAGTCATTGAACTAGCGCCAGATATACGAGGGTTCAATTCACCTAAATACAATTCTCCATTATCTTTATCAATTAAATAATCTAGTTCGAAATAGCCTTTGTAGCCTTCTTTGCGCAATTGATCACCAAAACGTTGCGTGTATATTTTTGCTTTTTCACGAATATCAGGTGTAAAGGCATTGCCATATATCTCATTTCCGCACCAGCCACCTTTATATGGTGTTAACTCCTTAAAACCAACCAATTCAGTCATCAAAGGAGCAACCAATGTTCCATGTTTTGTAACGCAGCCTTCAATAGCAGTACCATAGCAATTGATGCGCTTCATTATTTTTACTTCTTTTTCTGCTAAAATTTCTTCTTTGTGTACATCAAACTCTTGTTCGTTGGATATAAAAAAAGTAGTGTGCCCAGAATCGCCATAAGGCGTTTGAACCACTAAATTTCCGCCTAATTTTTCGGATACTTTTCGTAAATGCGCAAAGCTTGTAACAGGTGATAAAACATAAGGTACACAAGCAACACCTGCTTTTTCAGCAATACGGTTGGTGTTGACTTTGTTATCTAAAAAAGAACGCAATTGAGCTGAAGGAAAACAAACATCAAGTCCTAAACCTTTTGCTAAGGCTTCTGTTTTTTCGTCAAACATTAAAAACAAAGCTTTACCTGCTTTGCCATCTACTTTGCGTGACTGAATGTATTCAATCACTTCGGGATGTTGAAGCAAATAATTATTTATGTCTTCTATACTTTGAAACTCTTCGTGTGGTACTTCTTCCTTAGGAGAAAACAAATTGGGGTGTTGTCCATCAAACGAATCAATATGACTGATGTATTTGAATTCGCTCACCCATTCATCCATGCCCAATAAATTAAAGTTTGTAGCGCTAATAAAATAAATGGGCGTTTTATTCGATTTAAAAAACTGTTTGATGTCGTTTATTGATGTTAATGTTTTTGTAGTCATTTGCTTTTAATATTGTATTGTATCTGTTCTTATTCAAATAAATTGCAAGTATGCTGCCGCTCACATTTCGATTTCTATGTCTTATGCAAATGTATATTGATAATTTTTTACAAACAATCTATTTTGTTTAACACATGCGAATACCCTGTGAATCAACTTGTTTCTGACAGCATTTAATACACTCATTTTGT